>CAUZRA010000170.1:0-4355 GCA_963582035.1 Vicinamibacteria bacterium
GCCGTAAACTGATTCTGCCGCTTTACGAAGCCCTCGCCACTACCTCAAGTGGACTGGCGCGTGCGAAAGGCATCTACGACCGTGCGCGTCCTGGGTATCATCCGATTTCAGCGGACTCCATTGATAATGTGCTTGGTATCGATCGCTGAGATGTAGGGAGATTTCCTAGCTCGTTATCTGGCAGGAATCGATCAGAAAAAAATCAGGATAAATTATTGATGAGGTAATGGTTTGATCATAATATGAGTAATATACACTCATGTTACTTGACATTAAATAAGTAATATGTGATTATTCACTTGCGCTTATGAGTGGCTGCTCCAGTTTTCGGAGATTGGCCAAGCTAGAAAGGAGGGCGCTATGCTGAGTTTGAGGCGTTTGGACCCGTTCGGAGGGCTCAATAGTTTGCAATATGAATTGGACCGAGTGTTCGATCGTTCGTGGGATGTTTTGTCATCCGATTCCAGTCGGACTTGGGTTCCCGCCACCGAAATTACTTCAGATGAAGAAGGCTGCACGGTGCGGATGGGACTACCCGGTGTTGACCCGAAGCGGGTTGATGTGGAAGTGGCGGAGAACGTTCTGACGGTGAAAGGTGAACGTAAAACTAAGACGAACAACGAAAATTCTTATGTGTCAGAGTTCGGCCAAGGTTCGTTCACACGTAGCTTCAGGTTGCCAAATAACATTGATGCGGAGAAGGTGGTGGCGAATTTTGAGCATGGGATGCTCGAACTTCGACTCCCGTTGGCGGAAGCCGCGAAACCTCGCCGGATCACGGTTACCAGTGCGGCGTAGTTAATCGTTCCTCGAGCGGTACCGTTCGATGACCGACACAGAGTGAGACGTTGTACATGGCGAAGGCCAGGTTTCCCTACGGGCACCTGGCCTTTTTGTTGGAGGTTGGCTCAAGCCCGTTAATTAGGACTTTCCGCTTTCGCGCGCCAGTTTTTCTGCCGCTTCTTTTGCCCGCTGTTCTTCTTCGAAAAATTCTCGTTGCCAGGCAGGCATTTCTTGAGGGCCTGGCTTAAAGCCGACGATATCAGGGTCATGGTCGGTTGGGCGGTCTGGGGCTTCGGCCCGTCTGACGCGCGCGTTAGCTCTTTGCGAATCCTTTTCTTTTGCTCTTTCCATGCGCTTGCGTTCGCGTTGTCGTTTCGTTTGAGTCGGACGTCCTCTATTTGCCATAAGTCCTCCTGGTTAGAGAGTAGGGCGGGTACACGCAGTACCCATGATGAGGTTTCCATTTTATCAGACGGTCGTAGCTCTTGAAATCTAGAGACCGAGGTCGTCCCCTGCTCGGGTTACGAAATCAACGACCTCCGGAGGAGTCTCATAGCTACTCAGGACTTGGTTGCCTTGATAGCCAATGTCCCTGATACCGATTGGACTTGTGTAGTAGGCGTCGACGGCCATACGCCTGATCCAGCTAAAGAACGTCACACCTTCACGGTAATTATTTGAATCGCGTCCACGTTCCGCGTCGACGAGACCATCTAAGATGCTGGTCTGGGCTTCTTGAGAAGTGTCAATAAAATTTGAGGCAAATTGCTTGCTTGCCGTCGCGTCTAACCAGCGGACCCCGTTCTGGTAAATTGTCGTCAGTTGATCATTTTGACTGCACAGGAGGTCGATGAATTCCGGTGCACCCGCATCGACGGCGCTACCGCTCCGAGTATCTGCGGGCACAATTAGTTCGGACAGTCGTGAAACGGTACGAAATTCGTGAACGGTAAGCTGGATAGGTGTGTAGCCGCCCGGTTGGGCGCGCGACTCGCCTGCGATGGTATGTACAAGACGTGCTGCCTCAAGGTTTACCGAACCACTTCCCGCGGCGGTAATTGCGATCGCCAGCTGTCGTAACACGGTACGCCGTGTCACGCGTGGGACTGTCACAGGACACCTCGGCGCATTTCGTTAGCCAAATAATCGGATGCTCTCCATGCGAGCGCATTGATTGTGAGGGTCGGGTTTTTGTCTGGGTTACTTACAAAACTACCGGCGTCACATACAAAGAGATTACGAGTGTCGTGTGCCTGGCAAAATTGGTTGAGCACGGATTCCCGAGGGTTATCTCCCATCCGTACCGCACCGACCTCATGAATGATGCTGCCACCGATTGAAATTCCCTCAGCGTCACGCCTGCCAGGTGGCTGCGGCGTACCACCCATAGATGTAATCAGCTCAGAAAACACGCTGTTCATGTGTTTTGCTTGGTTGAGTTCGTAGTCACTCCACTTGAAGTGAAAGCGAAGTACGGGGATGCCATAGCGGTCCACAACATTCGGGTCAATTTCACAGTAGGTTGCCTCGTTCGGAATCATTTCTCCACGACCGGCGAATGATACTTGTGTGCCATAGCCTCGATAGGCCTGCTCTTTAATCGCTGAACCGTAGCCGGCACGACTTGCCGCGCCGCCAAACATCCCAACACTTGGCATCTGGTAGCCACCATCGATCTCAATGTGGTAGCCTCGCGGAAATCCAAGTTCATTTTCGCGGTCGAGCCCCCACCAAGGCATATATAAATGCGATCCACCAGCGCCGTCACTGTTGTACCGGGGCATTCCTTCAAAGGCGGGCACGGTGCCCCCAATGTCGTATCCAACTGTGTCCATGAGGTAGCGACCAACCATGCCCGATGAATTTGCCACACCGTCTGGATGGGTTGGAGATTTTGAATTAAGCAGTAATCGTGCCGATTCGCAGGCACTTGCCGCAAGCACGAGCACGCGACATGAGAGACGGCGTTCTTGTCCACTACGTTTATCAACATAGACCACACCGTTAATTTGGCCAGTTTCATCAGCGATGATTTCTCGTGCCATCGCCATGTCGATTAGCTCAAGTCGGCCAGTTTCTAGCGCGGGAAAAATTTGCGTTTGGCTGGCGGAGTAATTCGATCCGGCTCGGCAGCCGCGGCCACATTGCCCACAGTAGTGACAGGCTGGCCGCCCGTTGATAGAACGGGTGATGACCGCTCGGCGGTTGGGAATACAGGGGATTCTCATTTTGTGACTGGCGCGCTGGATCAGGAGTTCATGTGCTTTTGGCGGTGGTGGATCATGAAATAGACCATCCGGAGCGCTCCGCAGTCCCTCTCGACTTCCAACGACGCCGATGAACTGTTCGGCTTTGTCGTAGTAGGGCGAGAGGTCGTCATAGCTGATAGGCCAATTCCATCCCAAACCGTCTCGGTCTCGTGGTTTGAGGTCGTAGTCGGCAAATCGAAAAGACATTCGGCCATAGTGATTGGTACGACCGCCAACGATCCGTGACCGGAACCACCAAAAATCCTTCGTATCATCCGCGACGGTATAAGGTTCTCCGTCGAGGTCCCAGCTGCCACTCGTAGTGGCGAAGAACCCGAACGGTTTTCCTGTTCCGAAATAGCGACCACCTCCGTCTTCTGCTCCTCGGTGGTCGTAGCTATAGGGCCAGTTGTGTTCTTTGAACTCTTGGTACGGGTCCAACATTGGACCCGCTTCGAGCAACGTGACGCGAATACCGAGGTCAGTCAGGACATGTGCAACGGTAGCGCCGCCAGCTCCTGAGCCGATCACGACTACATCTCTAATTTCTGACCGAGATTGAAGTGCCGACATGAGAATTTGTTACGTGTCAGCGTATCACTTCGGAACTAGATTACATACCGAGCGAATGGTTGCCGGAGGTAGCCACCAAAGCTACTCACAGAGGAAGGTGGTGCGATCAACGATGCTTTCTTTGTTGGCATCGAGGGTGAATATTCGACTGAGGTTGGTTTGTGTGTCGCGGACGGTTACATTCGTCGCATTGGCATTAAGTGTCAGTTGCACGGTGAACGTTTGGAGCGCAGCGCAACTGTTTTTGATATACACCGTAACGCCAGAGAGTGTATTTATTTGAAGCCCAGACTTGTTGGTTCCGCGCATGCCCAGCAAGCCAAATTTGAGTGAAATAGGCTCGGCTTCTCCTGAACCACGCGTTTTGTCATCAAAACCGAGGTCGCCTTCAGACGTTATTACGAAACGGTCTTGCAAGCAGAGGGTGTATTTATCACGTCGGCATCCGTCCGCTTGACCACGAATAGCATCGGTCCCAGTGCCCACGTCGAGGTAATACGGCGCAGGACTGTCTGTGGTTTGAATAAGAACGCTATTGGCTGGGACCCACGCGGTCGGATGTCTGTCACCGACCTGAATCGTGAACGTCTCGAGGGTATTCCCTGTCTTTCCACGGGTGCCGGCGTTGAGGGTAATTGTGTCGGCGGTCGTAGTAGACAGGCTGCAGTCGATTCCGACGAGTGCTGGTATTGCTGCGACGAGAACGTTGCATTGCCCTGTCGCGAGGCTATCCGATGGAGGCACAACCTG
>CAUZRA010000171.1:0-4347 GCA_963582035.1 Vicinamibacteria bacterium
CTAACGATCGATCCAGACCAGCCTTCGGAGCAGACGTTGCGGCTGGCAGCCTCTGAATTATCACACGGTCGAGTGGTCGCTTATCCAACTGATACCTTATATGGGTTGGCCGCAGACCCTCGAAATGCCGATGCTGTCGATTGTATTTATCGATTAAAAGGGAGAGCGTCAGTCGCGCCGCTTCCACTGATTGCCGCCGATATTGATCAGGTTAACGCTTGTGTAACGGAGTCGTCCCCGCTTTCCTGTCGCCTCGCGGAATGTTTCTGGCCTGGGCCTCTGACGCTTATTTACGATGCTGGCGCAGCGCTAGCTCCAGCGATGTTAGCCGGAGGGCAAACAGTTGCTGTGAGAGTTTCGGCACATCCTGTTGCTGCTGGAATTGCACGAGTGTTCTGTCACCCAGTGACTGCGACGAGTGCCAATCGCAGTGGTGGTTATCCATTGAGCGAGGCCTCACAGATTGCTAAAGAGATTCCTGATGGTCTCTCTCTTATTCTCGACGGAGGGCCAACCACAGGTGATCTACCTTCGACAATTATTGACGCCCGTGGTTCGGCGCCAGTGCTTATTCGGTCGGGCATTGTACCGTGGGAACGCGTGCTACAATCGCTCGCGTGAAAAAAACTCCGCGGTGGTGGTCAATGCTGCTGCGAACGAGTGGGTTCCAATAGTCGGTTTTCTTTTCGGACAGCGGGGTCGCGGGAAAATTGAAACGTTACTGTCATTGGACGAGTTCACGCATCTCGTCGCCGTACCGGACGGTAATCTTGTTTTCCACGTTGTGCAAGAGCGCCAGAGCTTTAGTCTTGTAGAGGACCAGTATTCGTGATGATTAGGCTATGGCCGGTTTTTGTAATCGTCTGGTTGGTTTCAATAAGTTGCGGTACTCGTGTTCCGATCGTGACTACACCCGAATATCCTGACTTTGTTTTCCCTGGCATCCCAACGACTTATAGTGGCGGACTCCAACTACAGGATCAACAGAGTGCTTGGGCGTTCCTGCAGACCGGGGATTTAAACAGCGCTAAACTTCGGTTCGAGGAATTACTGGAAGTGGATAGTAATTTCTTTCCAGCAATTGTTGGACTGGGTTGGGTGGGTTTAGCAGAAGGCCGCTTTCAAGAAGCCGCTGATCAGTTTCGTTTAGCGTTAGACGAGAAGGAAGATTATGTGCCGGCATTGGTGGGATATGGCGATGCTCTCTATAGACTGAATGACATTGCTAGTGCATTGCAAAGTTTTCAATTTGCAGTGGATATTCAGCCGTCGTTACTGCGGGTCGAGCGTCTAGTTGCCGAGCTAAGTCTGCAGGTTATGACCGATCGGTTGGTCAAAGCTCGGCAAGCTGGGGATGACGGTCGACTTACTGATTCTGAACAGGCTTACCGCGAACTGATTCAAGCTTCACCAGACAGTGCGTTTTTGTATGTTGAGTTAGCCAGAATCAAGCAACAGCAAAATGAACTACCTGAAGCACTGGTTGTGATCGGGCAAGCGCTGGCATTGGATGACACGTACGCGGAAGCCTTCCTTCTGCAGGGCGATCTATTTGAATCGAATGGCGAATTGGAACTGGCTGTTTCTGCTTATACACGCGCGAATGCGATAGCGCCCAGCGAACTGACTTCGGATGCGTTATCCCGTGCGCGCAGCGCCTTGAGATCAGTGGACCTTCCAATGGAGTATCGAGAAATTGTCACGAAAGTTGAGATTACACGAGGAGAACTAGCTGCTCTTCTCGGGGTTGAGTTAGGCGAACTCCTAAGTGATGCTGGAAGTGGAGTGTCGACACCTATCTTCACGGACACTCGTAACCATTGGGCAAGTCAATGGGTCATCGAGGTTGCTCGAGCTAGAGTTATGGACGTGGACGGTCGCTATCAATTTGAACCAGGGCGAGTAGTTCGACGCGGAGATCTCGCCGAGATTGTTGCTGCGACATTATTGCTTATTGCTGAATTCGATCCGGAATCAGGACGACTATGGCGAGCGGCAAGACCACGCTTCACTGATTTGACATCAGGGCACCTGAATTTCGACAGTGCATCAATCGCAGTCGGTGCGGATGTTCTTGATTTGTACGAGAATGATCGTTTTTCACCAACTCGTGTGGTGAGTGGGAGAGATGCTGCCGATGTCGTGGCGAAACTGACGGACCTATTTGAAAGAGTTCGGTAGTTATATGTCGGTATTGACCACTCCAAATCAACTCACTCTTTTCAGATTATTGTTAGTTCCATGTCTTGTGCTTTGTGTGCTCTATGGGTTTAATGGCATGGCTCTGGTTGCCTTTACTGTCGCTGGTGTGACAGATGCACTCGATGGATTACTCGCGAGACGAATGGGCCAGCGTACAACGTTAGGCGCGTGGCTCGATCCGATGGCAGATAAGCTGTTGTTGGTATCAACGTTTGTTGTTCTGACGATGCCGCTTGGACTGCCAAATCAGCTTCCGCTGTGGTTTACGGTTTTAGTGATTAGTCGTGATGTGTGTATTGTTTTAACCGTTGCGGTTGTGAACCTTGCGATGGAGCGGCGAGTATTTTACCCGAGTGTACTCGGGAAAATGGCAACGGTGCTTTATGTTATTACTGGTTCTGTGACGTTGTTCTTCAATTACATGGATCAGAAATCAGTGTTGGTCGATCTGACGGTTTATGCAGCCCTGGCATTTACGGTGGCATCTGGGTTGCACTACATCGTCCATGCTGCACGGCTGGTTAACGATGGCTAGCTGTTAGTTGGCACTGCTATGTGCTAAGTTTTTTCAGGAAATATTCAATTGTGGTCGAAAGACCTGCGTCGATTGGAACGATAGGTTCCCAATTAAGGAGCGTTCGTGCGCGGGTTATGTCTGGTTGCCGTATTTGTGGATCGTCAATTGGTAATCCTTTGTGAACGATACGGGAAGATGAATTGGTCGCTTTGATAATAAGTTCAGCGAGCTGCAGGATTGTCATTTCTGTGGGGTTGCCGATATTGACTGGGCTATTAACATCGGACTCGGCAAGTGCGACGAGTCCGATGACTAAATCACTGATGTAGCAAAAACTTCGTGTTTGGTCACCGTTGCCATAGACTGTGACTTCTTCATCGCAAAGTGCTTGTGAGATAAAGTTGGGAATTGCGCGACCATCACGCACGCGCATCCTTGGACCGTAGGTATTAAATATACGTACGATCTTTGTATCGATACCATGGAATCGGTGGTACGCTGTTGTCATTGCCTCCGCAAACCGCTTGGCTTCATCGTAAACGCCTCGGGGGCCAATCGGATTGACATTTCCCCAGTAACTTTCTGTCTGTGGGTGTTCAAGTGGGTCGCCGTATACTTCGGACGTTGACGCGAGAATGAATCGAGCACCTTTGGCCTTGGCAAGTCCAAGAGCATTATGTGTTCCTAACGCACCAACTTTTAATGTCGGAATAGGGAGGTCAAGGTAGTCGATTGGACTTGCGGGAGAAGCCCAGTGAAATACGAAATCAACGGGCCCGTCTACGGTGATGTAGTTCGTTACATCGTGCTTAATGAATAGGAAATCACGACTGTTTAGATGAGCGATGTTATCGATGTCGCCAGTAAGTAGATTGTCAATTCCGATGACAGAATAGTTTCGATCAAGAAGCGCCTCGCTTAAATGAGAACCGATGAAACCAGCTGCTCCTGTTATTACGACTCGTGGCATAAATTAGTAGGGGTGTCGATGAAACGATAAATAGATAATGGTGAGCCACATAATCTTGAAGTCCAATGCCACAGACCAGTTCTCAATGTAATACAAATCGTACTCGATCCGTTTCTCGATGGAAGTATTGCCTCTCCAACCGTTGACCTGAGCCCAACCTGTAATACCAGATTTCACTTTGTGGCGAAGCATATACTGAGGAACTCTTTCTTTGAACTGGTCAACGAAAAAAGGGCGCTCAGGTCGTGGTCCAACAAGAGACATGTCTCCCATTAGAACGTTCCAAAGCTGTGGCAGTTCATCAAGACTGAACCGCCTGAGAACTTTTCCGATAACGGTTCGTCTTGGATCGTTTTCACTCGCCCAAACTGGACCAGATTCACGTTCAGCGTCCTGGTACATCGATCGGAATTTAAGTAGCTCAAAAGGCTGTCCGTCGAGGCCCATCCGTTCCTGCCGATAAAGAATAGGACCGTCTGAGGATGATCTAATAGCGGCGGCAATTATCGCCATAGGTCCAGAAAGAAGGAACAGAGCTGCGGATGAGCACCCAATGTCGATAACTCTTTTGATCGCGCTGTTGAAACCTCTTAGCGGAACGTCATTGACACTGATAAGTGGTATGCCGTCTAGTTCTTCGAGTTTTGCGCGTAGCGTT
>CAUZRA010000172.1:0-4346 GCA_963582035.1 Vicinamibacteria bacterium
GGTGAATCGTTTCGGCTGCTAGGTCGATGCGATAGATAGCGTTTCCTTCACGCAGAGCCAGATAGAGATTGCCTGCTGGGTCTAGTGCCATCGCACGAGGCCCGTTTAGCGGTGTACCGTTTAGCGGAGCTCCGGTAGGTGTTGGTTCGCGTGTGCCGGTCCCGCCGAATGTCGTGATCACTCCAGCGCCGTCGACAATTCGCAGGCGGTGGTTTCCAATGTCACAGATAATAAGTCGGCCATCAGGATGAAAAACAATGCTGTGAGGTGCTCGTAAGAGTGCGCTTGTTGCCGGCCCACCATCACCAGAAAATCCAGCCTCTCCGGTTCCCACGACCGTTGAAATGACACCACTTTGCATGTCGACTTTACGAACAACGTGATTGTCACGTTCGACGATGTAAAGGTTTCCGTCTCCGTCGAACTGGATTTCGTGTGGCATGTTTAGCATTGCATCTGTCGCGGAGCCGCCATCACCGCCATATCCACGAACACCATTCCCAGCAATGACGGTTGTCTCGCCTGTTTCTGGGTCACGCCGTCGGATCATTTGGTTGTCAAGGTCACAGAAATACAGCGCTCCGTCAGGTCCGATAACGACGCCATAGGGATTATTGACTTGGTCGTCAGAACGGCCTGCTTCTCCTGTTCCGATTACCGTTGAAACTGTGCCGAATACATTGAAGCTTTGTTCGAGTGAGAATGAGAGTTCAGCGGGGGTGTCACGGATATTTGCCCGTACGAGATAGCGCCCCAGTGGGTCATCCGCTGCAACATCGATTTCTGTATACCCAACACCAAGTCCGAGGGTTCCAAGTGTCGGACCTCGCTTGCCACGCCACAGTTCAAGATCGGTTGTCTGGAAAAATTCTGAGCCGTCGGGCTTGAACACCTGAAGGTCAAATGAGGCGTTGCAGGTTTCCTGTGGGTTTTCAGTGCAGCCAACAAATAAAATAAATGGTGCAAGTGGTACTCCACGGTGGGCCGTCCGTGTGGTCCGAATCGAAACCCCCGGTGTGCGGCGAGACCAATTGTCAAGAAATTCATCTGGCGCGTCAGAAAGTAGTAGCATGGCGCCAAAGTCACCACGGGATTTACTCCAGGGCTGGTCGGGTGTCCGCACGCCATCTCTGAACCACTGACCATACGCAGGTGTGGAAAGTGTGAAGCAGAGGCTGATGATTCCTAACGCAGTCCAGCGCGGATTGGTCGTCATGGCTATACCCACAAGTTAGAACGTTGCGATCGGATTCAGTGGCGACCCCATCCCTTTTTCGATCCGGAGCGGGGCTGCGGTAAAGAGAAACTCGTAACGGTTGAGTTCTTTTGAAACATCAGCGACTGCACCAAGGTCAAGATTGTCAAAAATCCACACACCCAGTGAGACGAGCGCGAGCCTGTGAAGTGGCAATCGAACATCGTCGGAATATTCATGGGGATACGCGTCGTTCCACATATCGTGGCCGATGAAAGAGACGCCTCGTTCCTTGAGAAAATATGCAACGTCAGAATGATATCCGGCGACGCCGTCACTGGTCGGCCACGGACCAAGCGCTTCACGTCGCTTCCAGCGTCCAGTGTGTAACAAAATCACATCACCAGGTTCGACGGTTACACCTTGGATCTGCTCGAGTTGCTCAAGATCTGCTGCTCGCACAGCGGTCCCAGGTTCAAGCCAGCCGTCCTCAGTCGTTTTGTCAGGAAGAAGTGTGGCATCAAAGAGAACGCCACGTGTGAAAACACCGTCACGAAGTGCGTGAATACTACCTCTTGGACAGCCATCTGCTGCTTCTACTTCAGCAGCGGTCACGCCGTTGTAACCCTTTCCTTCAAACATCACATGACAGTCGACCGAATCGAGATGACTGTGAATGACACCGTGATAGGTGCCGGTGTACTGGTACCGGTCCGAGGCGCCGCTATCGCTGACATTCATGACTTGTCGGTCGAGATACCAAGGGCTCTCAAGCGTTTCTTCTTGAATGATATCGTGAGCAAGTGAGACGCTGTGGCCTTCGGCGACGAGCGATGCTGCGTCTTTACGTTTCTGTGGTGTAATAAAATTTACTGCGCCGAGTTCATCCTCGGTTCCCCAGCGGCCCCAGTTGGAGAGTTCGTCCATCGCCTGACGAAAATCAGTCTCACTGGTCATTGCGCGACGTTCTATCTGGGACCGAAGGCCTGTTCCTGCAAGGGTACTGAGCAGTACCGTCGCGATAAGCGCGCGTGAAATCCTGGGTCTAGAGAGCCATTTCATGAAGTCTCCTCGCAGTATGTTTTGAAACGCTAGCAAGTTTACCTTGACGGCGCGCTTTAACTTTACGAACTGTCAGGCTTTTTTCCGTAGGTGCAATTATGATACCTAGGGACTCGTAAGGATGTGGATGATTACACGTACCTTTGTCGTGACCGGATTGATGGCTGTAATCGCCTGGATGGCGCTGCCGGGGATGACAAATCCGGTTGTCGCGCAAAGCTCATTTTCGGTGTATCCGGTGTACGACGGCTTCATTAATAATTCGGACGGTACGCTGACATTATCGTTTGCGTATTTCAGCCATAATCGCGAAGCCGTCACAATACCTATCGGTCCTGATAATTTATTCTCACCAGGGCCAGGAAACCGAGGTCAGCCAGAAATGTTTCTGCCTGGACATCATCGATGGCAGTGCATCGTTGTGGTTGATGAAGATTTTGATGGTGATTTTGTCTGGACCTTGACCCACAGGGGCGAAACAACATCGACAAGCACCTCCATGCTCCAATACAGCTGGGAGCTTGACGGAAGTGGTGTCGCGGCGGTTGGCCGAGGTTTTACGCCTGAGTTATCACCACGAAATATATGCGTGAACCGGCCACCGATTGTTCGTGTCCTGGGCTACGGTGGGCGGCGTGGACCAGGTGAACTGCGAGTTCCAGTCGGTGGTGAACTTAAACTGTTTGGTAGTGTGCGGGACGAGGGGTTGCCAAAGGGCGGTATGGTGACTGCCGAGTGGCAAATGGTGAGTGGTCCTGGAACCGCGACATTTGCGGATGCGACGAGTGCCAGAACTCTCGCAAACTTTAGTGCGAGTGGGACCTACGAACTTGAACTTTTGGGTTCAGATTCGGTCTTTGACGAAACAGTTCGGGTGACCGTCGTCGTTGAATAAGGGTCGGCCCGGTTAGTTCTGTTCGTTAGTCGCAGTCTGCCGACGTTCAGCGTGATCAGTTCGATCAGCTGAACGTCGTTGGTACTGCTCTTCAGTCATAAAGGCAATATCTGTCCAGGCATTACCCATGTCATCCATGGTGCGACCGCCCCATCCAACCCAAGATGTTGGGTCGGGATTGTGCCGATTGGCAGAGGTGTTGTCGTGCCACGCGATGGAATGCAGAATAGTTCCGGCCGGAAAGAGGTGTGGTTCTTCATAGGTGTAGGTGAGTTGCCAGACCTGTTCGTAATGAGGGACGTCCGTAAGTACCTCTCGCCGTCCATCGGCATGGATCGCTTCAAGAAGCATTCGGCTACCGCGGAAGTGCATATGCGGTTGAAAATTGAGTACTAGAGCCGGTTGTTCCAGACGGAAATAGCGTTCAGACCGAGCGACCGTATTTGGCGGAATGCTCAACTGTGACAGGCTGTTAACGGCATTTTCATCCAGGAAGGCATCAAGCGGTGTGTCACCATCAAGAGGCAGGTCATGGCCTTCTCTGAGGAGCAAATCTTCAACCTTTTCACGATTGAGCATCCAGTCGTTACCGACGCTGGTCCGGATCCGATGAGATGTGACTTCCAATTCCGGCACCACGCCCTTCGGGTAAAACTTGATACCGACCCGAGAGATGTCATGCGTGTCTTCACCCCACGGATGATAGTGCGGGGAGAATCTGAACTTAGAGTGTGCTTTCAAAAGTTTACCGACACCGTCAGGGAAATAATCACCGTTGTTGCCCATTACGTACTCAGTCACATGCACGGAACCGGTGTTGTCGTCACTGCTTTCTTCGCCTTCAACATACGCGTAGACGTGTTCATGATGGGTGCAACAACTGGCCGTTGTCAGAACCTGTACCCATTTCATGTACCGGTCTTCGGTTAGGCCGGAATCAACTATTTCAGATGGATAAAAGTCAGCGCCTTCGGCCGGAATCTTAAAGCCATTTTTCATGGACACAATTAAATCCGGTTCACCGAAAGCCCATTCATTCAGGTCGTCGAGTTTAAGCGGCGGAGGTGCGTCTTCCGAGTTTCCTCGCGGCGCACCACTGTCGACCCATGAAGCGACTAATGCGATTTCTTTGTCACTCAGCGATGGATCATCAAGATAAGTACCGATGCCTCGGTCAAGATGCCACGGTGGCAT
>CAUZRA010000173.1:0-4346 GCA_963582035.1 Vicinamibacteria bacterium
TCCCGTGCAACAGGTCTCCTGTATGAATGGTCTGAAGATCCGGAAAATACACAACGGAATCCCCATTCGTATGACCGCGACCAAGATGATGCGCTCTCACCTCAACACCGCCCAAGTGCACCGCCGCCTGATCAGTGTAAACAATACGCGGCTGTCCCTCTTGCTCTCCTCTCACCATATTCTTCCTAGCATTTTCGTGCGCAATGATCTCGACATCGTTAACAAAACCGACATTGCCACCCGCGTGGTCTCCGTGGTGATGAGTATTAATGATGTACCGGATCGGTTGATTCGTAACATCACGCACCCGCGCTTTGATCTCGTCGACATTCCGAGGAAACTTGTCGTCGATCAAAATAACACCCATTGGTGTTACACGAACGCCGACATTCCCGCCAATGCCATTGATGTAATACAACCCCTCTTTAACGGGCGTCACGGATAATGATTCGGGTTGCTGGCCCATTACGACGATGGTCATCGCTGTTACTAGGACGGTCAGCAGTGGCACAACTACCGCTCTCAACTTACTTCGCACAACAACTCCTCCCTCATCTGGCTAATAACCCCCACTGTAATCCAGCGGTTTCAACACCGCTCAACACGTATCGCTCAGACGCACAATATGTCACTAAAGAGTGCCTCCTAAACATCGGAATTATAGCGAGGTGCTTGCTCACTTGCAGGTATAGCTACAATGGCTGCATGGGAATGCGCCTTAGGGGACTGATCCTTGCCTTGTGTGTGACCACGACCACCATCCCGCTGACTGCAGATGATTGGCGAGAATTCCGAGGCCCGACAGGACAAGGACATGCTCCCGATACTAATCCGCCTATCGAATGGAGTGAAACCAAAAATATTGCCTGGAAATCAGAGGTGCCTGGACGGGGCTGGTCATCACCCGTGATCGCAGACGGGCGCCTCTGGGTCACAACATCGGTCGAAGACTCTACAGGCAGTTCGCTCCGCCTACTGGCATATGACACGGATAGCGGACACCAACTGGTCGACAGTGAAGTATTCAGGATTGAAGACTCGGACGCACCAAATCCGAAGAACAGCCTCGCGTCTCCAACTGCTGTGATTGATCCCAGTAATGAACGGGTTTACGTTCATTTTGGTGCTTACGGGACGGCCGCAGTTTCTGTCGATGGAACAATTCTCTGGTCCACACAATTCTCGTACATCTCCCAACACGGCAACGGTGGATCGCCCATCATTTATGAGGACCTGCTGATTTTGAGTATCGACGGCTATGACACAGCCTACGTCGTGGCGATCAATAGTGAGACTGGAGACGAACGGTGGCGAACAACCCGAGCAGAACCAGTCTCGCAAGCGTATTCCACGCCACTTCTCATTAATACAGGCAGCACCGCACAGCTCATTAGTGTCGCAGCGTTTAGGACCACAGCACACAACCCCCTCACCGGCGAAGAGCTTTGGAGCGTCGGTTATCGAAACGGGTTTTCTAATATCCCACGACCCGTGTTTGGGCACGGAATGGTGTATCTCTCGACAGGCTTTCAAACACCGTCACTACTCGCCGTCCGGGTCGATGGCTCAGGAGATGTCACCCGCTCACATATCGAATGGCGTCTGAACCGCGGTGCACCACTCACACCGTCGCCGATCCTCGTAGGAAACGAACTGTACGTCGTGTCAGACTTTGGAATCGCGACCTGCGTTAATGCCCTAACAGGTGAACTACATTGGCAAGAACGTGTCGGAGGTAACCACTCAGCATCACCGATCTTTGCCAACGGACACATCTACTTTCAGAATGAAGAGGGCATCACCACGGTCATTAAACCCGGTGCCGAATTTCAAGTATTGGCACGAAATCAACTTGACGGTTCAATGCTCGCCTCGATGGCCGCTGTCGGCAGTGCCTTGTATATCAGGACGGAGTCCCACCTGTACCGAATCGAAGAAATACCGTAACGTCTGAATATCCTGATCGACGCGACACGAAGCGTGATACATTCCTCCGAACTATGTGGGAACAAAACTATACGCCCGTTGCTGAAAATCTCGGTGCATCGACCGTCGTGGCTGCCATCCCGCTTGTAATTCTGTTTGTCATGCTTGGTGTGATTCGAAAACCCAGTTGGGTCGCAGGGCTGAGCGCACTCGGGGTCGCTGTTGTCTTAGCCGTCGGCATTTACGGCATGCCCGTTCCTCAAGCCGGCATGTCTATGGCCATGGGTGCGGCGTTTGGACTCTTTCCCATTGGCTGGATCGTCATTGCGTCACTGGTTCTCTACCGGGTCACGGTTGTTACCGGAAAATTTGAAATCATCAAAGACTCCATTGGCTCGCTTAGCGACGATCGACGCTTGCAAGCAATATTGATCGCTTTCGCGTTTGGTGCATTCATCGAGGGAGCGGCCGGATTCGGCACCCCCGTTGCAGTCGCAGCCGCCATGCTCACTGGCCTTGGATTCTCGCCATTCTATGCGGCGTTTATCTGTCTCCTTGCGAACACTGCACCCGTTGCGTTTGGATCACTAGGCATTCCTGTCGTTACGCTCGCCGGAGTTACCGGCCTCGACGAACTGGCGCTCAGTTCCATGACCGGACGGTTCTGCGCACTAATTGCCATCATCATCCCGGCCTATATCGTCGTCGTTATGTCTGGCTTCAAGCGGACGCTAGAGGTACTGCCAGCAATCGTAGTCTGCTCCCTCACGTTTGCAGGTGTCTTGTTTTTTGTGACGAACAACTACGGGCCCGATCTGGCCGTCATCCTTGCCTCGATCGCAGCATTAATTGCGTTGGTGCTTGTAATGAAGTTTTGGCAGCCCTCGCAAGTCTTTCGACTCGAAGGCGATGTCGAAGTCAGTGCAGAACGTAAAACACATACAACTGGTGAAATTTTTTCCGCCTGGAGCCCGTACATGCTTCTTGTGGCGTTTGTCCTCGCATGGCGTTTCCCGCCACTCCAAGCGGTTCTTAATACGGTTACCTATCAGTTCGGAGTACCAGGTCTCCATGAAGCCATCATGCGCGTTCCACCAATCACCCCGGAACCCCAAGCATACGAGGCGATGTACAACTTCAATTGGCTGACCGCGGCAGGAACCTCATGCTTTCTCTCAGCCTTTGCGGCCTCGCTACTCTTGGGTATGTCGCCCGGGAAATTCGTTGGTGTTGTCGGATCTGTCCTCCACCAATTGTCCAAACCATTGTTGACCATCGCATCTGTCCTCGCATTAGCGTTCCTGATGAATTACGCGGGCATGACGTCCACATTGGGACTGGCCTTCGCGGCAACGGGTCCACTATTCCCGGCATTTAGCGCGATGCTCGGCTGGACCGGAGTGTTCCTCACCGGTAGTGACACAGCCTCAAATGCGTTGTTCGGTACGCTACAGGTTGTGACCGCAAACGAGATAGGACTCAATCCTATCCTTACCGCCTCGTCAAATGCAGCAACCGGCGTTATGGGTAAGATGGTGTCGCTGCAAAGTATCGCAGTCGCTGTCGCGGCGACCGGCATGGCATCATCTGACGAAGGCAAGCTATTCCGAACGACACTTAAGCACAGCATCATTCTCATGATCTTTATGGCGATCGTGACAATGATCTTCGCTTACATCCTGCCGCAATTCGTCCCGCAGCCATAACCTATGGGAGAAAGGCAGGCAGTCGAACAAGCACGTAGGTAATGTGCTCGCCGTCCTCGACCAGATAGCCGTGGGGCGTCTTGGCTGGAATATGCAGGACATCGCCGGCCGCCACAGGATACGTTGCACCACCGTCTATACCACTCCCCAGACTCCCACGACGATTGAGTATCTCTCCACCAACTAACAGCCTGCCTGCTCCGCTCTTAATAAAGACCACGTCAATAATATTGTCGTGTATTTCTGGCAAACCGTCTGCATTACGGTGGATATAGCGGAATCGGTGAGACCGCGTCGGACTTCCATAATCCGCGAGAGTTTCTCTTGCTGAATGATCGGGACCTCTCTGACCGGTCAGTGCGTTATGCCGCTGTTGAAGTTCTACATTCCTCCACAGGGCAAATCCAGGAGGGTCGAAGTTTAAGACCGGCGCATCATCTGGCGCGACTGGATTATTGAGTACCGGCATCCTGACAAGCACATACGTTACATGCCCTCCCTCGGGCACGAGGTAGCGATGCGGGACATCCGCAGGAATATGGATTACATCACCTGCCGAGACTGAATATCGTGTTCCACCTTGAATGTCCGTACCGGTGTACTCGCCGTTCGAACCGGTTTGCCCAATCATATTTCCGCCAACGACAATCGTTCCTGCGCCACTCTGAATAAAGACCACATCTTCAATACCTGCATGCCGCTCAGGAATACCGT
>CAUZRA010000174.1:0-4336 GCA_963582035.1 Vicinamibacteria bacterium
CGATGTCCTCACCTCGGTCGTGATAGTGATTAAGTTCGGTCGTCAGGTCACCTCGGAACTGGTGAAGTCGGGCTCCGATATCACGCGTGAGTTCGCGTTCACCCAGGATTTCAGCGACGGTCCCAGTCGCTTGACGGCGCCAGACCTCAAACTGAAACAATCTGTTTCGGGCCGCGTCGTATCCCTGTGCGAAAAACAGGTCATGCTCGTTTTCTGCATAAATATGCGAGATACCCCAGCGATCCGTCACGATCTCGACAGGAGAGATCAGTGATTCAACGCGCAGTGTCTCGCGCTGTTGGGCGTAGGCTTGGGACGTTCCGAAACCTATGAGTAGTAGGAAAAACGCCAGATTGAGTCTGGGGCGTAAGTAGCAGGAATTGTTTATTAAGTTCGGCATAATAAAGACTCGGAATAACGGTAGCGTGATTATATGTGTCGGTTAGCGAACGCGGGCACTACAATGGCCGCAATCCTTGGAATTAATGGAGTGAACTGATGAGTCAAGCGCGGACACGACACCACATGTACGTCGCCCAGCAGGACGACGACCTGATCTCTATTTACACGGTCGACCCGGACACTGGGGCGCTGTCGTTACAAGAGGATGTCGCGGTGGAAGGTGGGCCAGCGCCGCTTGCGCTGAGTCCGAATAAAGAGTTGCTGTATGTTGGCTTGCGAGGGACCCAACAAATTGCGACCTATCGCGTGGAGTCGCCTAGCGGCCGTCTCTCGGTTGTCGGAAGTGTCCCGCTTCAAGGAGAGCCTGTGTATGTGGCGACTGATCGGACAGGTCGTTACATCCTGTCAGCGTATTACTATCAGAGCACCGCGGCCGTACACGCAGTCGACCAGCGCGGCGTGCCAACGTTTCCGCCGGTCGAGTGGCGGTTCACCGCGCACGGTGCTCATGCGATGTTGACGGATCGTTCGAATCAGTTCGCATACGTACCGCACATCGCCAACCGCGGCCCAAACGCTATTTTCCAATTTGGTTTCGATGAGCAATCCGGCCGTCTGACGCCCGCCGAGCCGCCGATGCATTCGCCAAGTGAATATCTCGGCCCTCGTGCGTTGGCCTTCCATCCGACGCTTGCCGTTGTGTACTTTTCTGACGAGCAGGGCTGCAGTGTAACGGCGTACACGATCAATAGCTCCAGTGGTGTGCTGACGCCGTTTCAAACGATTTCCACATTGCCGTCTGGTTACAGCGGGATGAATACGTGTTCGCAGATACACATCACCGCGTCCGGTAAATTTCTTTTTGCACCGAATCGCGGTCATAACAGTATTGCGAGTTTTCTGGTTGACGGGTCGACCGGCCGATTGACGGCCGCAGGCCGAGTGGGTACCGAGCCAGTACCCCGGGCTTTCGGTGTCGATCCGGACGGGCGTTTTCTGTATGCGGCAGGGCAACAATCTAGTCGTTTAGCCTCCTATCGAATTGACCAGATGAGTGGTGAGCTCACTGCTCTTGAAACGTATGAGATTGGTCGAAATCCGATGTGGGTCTTAATTACAAACTTGAGTAGTTAGTGAAGGAGAACTGTATGCGTGTGTTTGCGTGCGCTGTTGTGATCATGACATTCGGGCTTGTGGGGCAAGCGCAGGTTCAGAACTATGTCTCGGTGACTGATGCGGAACTGGAGAACCCAGACCCGGCTGATTGGCTTAACTGGAGACGTACGCTTGATGGTTGGGGGTATAGCACGCTCGACCAGATCGACCGGACGAATGTCGGTGACCTGCAGCTCGCGTGGTCGTGGGGCTTAGAGCAAGGCATTTCACAGACGACGCCACTGGTGCATGACGGGATTATGTATGTCGCGAATCCGGGTAATGTCGTTCAGGCGCTTGACGCGCGAACGGGGAATTTTATTTGGGAGCACCGGCGTGAGATGGATGAGCGGCTTCGTCCTGGTGCTCAGATGCGGAGTCTGGCCATTTATCAGGACTTGATCATTCTCAATACGGTTGACGCGCATATTGTTGGACTTGACGCGCGCAATGGTGAAGTGCGTTGGGATACGCCCGTGATGCCAGACTTTGAGGGGTACGGATTTTCCAGCGGACCGGTTGTTGCCGATGGAGTCATTGTGGCGGGATTGCGCGGTTGTCAGCGATTCCGAGAGGAGACCTGTTACATCGTCGGCTTGAACGCGCGAACGGGTCAAATAATATGGAAAACCTCGACGGTCGCTCGCCCGGGTGAACGGGGCGGTGATACATGGGGTGACCTGCCGGTGTTGTTTCGTGCAGGTAGTGACGCCTGGATTCCTGGGAGCTACGACCCGGTGAGTGGCCTTGTTTACTACGGCACTTCCCAGGCCAAACCATGGACGCGTGATGCGCGTGGCACAGATGGTGACGCCCTGTACAGTAACTCGACGCTGGCTCTTGACCCGGCCACTGGTGAGATGAAGTGGTACTACCAGCACTTGCCAGGAGATTCGCATGACATGGATGAAACGTTTGAACGGATCTTGGTCGACTACGACGGGCGACAGTCAGTGTTTACTATGGGGAAGCTTGGGATTTTGTGGGAACTGGATCGAGTGACTGGTTCCTTCGTGAATGCCATTGACCTTGGGTATCAGAACATTCTAGATGTGTCGCCGGAGACCGGCGAAGTGACCTATCGGGATGGCATGGTTGTTGGTGTCTTCGAGGAACTCTATTTTTGTCCGAGTACCGGAGGATTTAAGAGTCTGCGAGCGATGTCGTATCACCCTTCGGCCGGTGCAATGTATATTCCTCTCAATCTCCATTGCGAAACCGCTGAATTCTTGCCGGTAGAGATGCGCGATGGTGGTGGGGGTGAAGGTGGTGTACGTGAACGTCAGAACCACTTTCATCCAGATTCTCCCGACCAACTTGGTGAGTTTCATGCACTGGATATTCGAACAGGCGAGACGCTCTGGAAGAATCGTCGTCGCGCACCCTACAACACTGCAGCGCTGACGACGGCAGGCGGCCTGGTTTTTGTCGGTGATTGGGATCGGCACATCTTCGCGTACGATACCGACACGGGTGAGACGCGTTGGGAAAGTCGACTCACAACCATGGCGAACGGATATCCGATCACGTATGCCGTTGATGGCACGCAGTATGTTGCTTTTGTTGCCGGCAGCCCATTAGGGGGAGCAAGTTGGGCCGCAACGGTACCAAACGATTTACTGCCGGAGCTACGCAACCCTCGGAATGCTGGCAATGCGATTTTTGTGTTTGCCTTACCCGAAGGAGACCTTCAGTGAGTCCGGCGGCAATATGGCGGGTGGTGGTAGTGGCCCTCGTGACCGGCGGATGCAGCACGGAGTCTTTTACGCAGCCTGAGGTTCGTGAACCGACGTCCATCGCCCAGTTTGACCGATGGATGGAGGAATACTCGAATTGGGGCCGTTGGGGAGAAGGTGATCAGATTGGCGCAGCCAATTTGATGACGGATGAAAAACGTCTGGAAGCTGCCGCGTTGATCCAAACGGGTCAAACGGTGTCATTGGCGCATGATTTTCTGACAGAGCCCGCCGGTGATGCACGAGAGCCGTACCAGTTACAGATGACGGTTAATGCTGACGGTCAAAATTCGGGCGACCGGATAGAAGTGTATTTTCACGGGGTGACGTACTCTCATCTCGATGGTCTGTGTCACGTGTTCTATAAGGACAAGATCTATGGTGGCGCAGATTTTCATGACGTCGTGACCGACGGCGGGTGTGCGGTGATGGACACGACGATGATGAAGAATGGTTTGGTCACTCGCGGGGTTCTTGTTGATATTCCTCTCCTGAAAGGGTTGCCGTATCTGCCCGAAGGCACGAAGGTCTATCCGGAAGACCTTGAAGCCTGGGAGGAATACGCCGGTCTCACCATCGAACCCGGCGATGCACTGTTATTGCGAACGGGACGATGGGCGCGTCGAGCGGAAAATGGGGAAACGGGTGTGATGTCGGGCTGGGATGCGTCGGCGATTCCGTTGCTTGCCGAGAAAGACCTGGGTTTGTTAGGTGCCGATGCGGTGCATGAAGCGCCTGACAGTGTGCCAGGACTTGGCGTTAATCCGATTCATCGATTTGCGATCGTCGCGCGTGGGATGAATCTACTCGACAATTTAGATCTCGACGCGGTTGCGGCTGTCGCAGCGGAACAGAAGCGCTGGGAGTTCATGTTGGTGGTTGCCCCGTTGCGCGTTCCAGGCGGAACCGGGTCACCGGTGAATCCGATCGCAATTTTCTAGGCCAGCGTGTAGCCAGTGATGACAGCGGAGTACACTGGATAAGGGAGACAGCAGAGAATCATGACAAAGATGAACATCCGATACGGCTTATGCGCCTTGATT
>CAUZRA010000175.1:0-4326 GCA_963582035.1 Vicinamibacteria bacterium
CCGTTCCCTCATTCGAGCATCAAACGTCGAGGTAAACCGGCTTGAACGCTACGTTCAACTACTTGCGACAACTGCAAGTGTGTCTCCATTCATTGGTTTATTTGGAACAGTCGTTGGGATTATTATTTCGTTCCAAAGTATTGGCGAAACAGGCTCGACTAATCTCGCTGTCGTTGCTCCAGGTATCGCAGAAGCCCTCATTGCCACCGCGGCCGGATTATTTGCCGCCATACCCGCCGCGTACTTCTACAATCACCTAGCACAGAAAGTGAAACTTACTGCTTCTACGATTGATGATTTTTCTCTTGAGTTTTTAAACATTGCCGAACGAAACTTTTCAGAATAGGCCTTCACCGACCAGAGCCCTAAACAATGCCGTCGCCCTCATCTTCTAACAACAACCACAGCGCCCATCGCCGAAGAGGACGTCGAACGATGACGTCTTTATCCGAAATCAATGTGGTCCCATTAGTCGACGTGATGCTCGTTATGCTGGTTATTTTTATGGTTACTGCACCGATGATGCAGCGTGGCCTTGACGTCAACCTACCCGAAGCGCGGCGCGCTGAACAACTCGCAGAAGAAAGACTCTTTGTAACTGTCCCGCTCGCATACCGCAGCGATAGAGTGGTGCAAGTCGGCGATGATGAGATCTCGATTGAACTACTTTCTGAACGACTCCGGCTTGAAATGCTGCAACGCAACGAGAAGGCTGTTTTTCTCCGAGGTGACCAAGAGATCACCTATGGGGAACTTGTCACAGTAATGGACTTGTTAAAAGATGCCGGTGTGCAAGAAGTAGGTCTCGTTCTTGATCCGCTACCGCTACGTTGAGAAATATTTGATGCAGTTATCAACCAACCAACAACTATCCGCAAGAGCTTCGGAAACCGGCGAATTAAGACAAACGCTGACGGTCTCTCTAGTGGTCCATGCACTTGTAATCCTCACCCTGCTATTTTCTCCGAATAGCTGGCTCTCAGGCGAAGCCAACGATGCGGCACTCAACATAATGACATTACGACTCGGCGGGCCTGAAGGTCCGGGCGAAGGTGGCCTCACCCCTCTCGGATCCAGACCGATTCAAGAAGTCGTGCCTTTGGAAGAAGCGAGACGGCCGCAATGGATACAACCGCCAAGACCAACACCACCAGAAATGATCCTCCCTGTCCCAGCTGAAGAGTCACGGACGCGTCCTGAATCCGAAACAACAATTGAGACTACGCCAGACGAAGCACGAGGCCGCACGCCAACACGAGGTTCTGAGCTCCGCGAAGGTAGAGCGATGGCTGAAACGGGTGTCGAAGGAATGGGAATAGGTCTTTCCGCAGGTGGACTTGGCGGACGTGGCACTGAACTCGACGTCGGAGACTTCTGCTGCCCGGACTATCTAGCAACAATGCTCGAACTTATTCGGCGCCGATGGGACAACAATCAGCGCGTCCCTGGGATATCAGTTGTCCGGTTTACCATTCACCGGGACGGCTCACTTACCGATGTTGGATTACATCAAGGCAGCGGTCAGATCGCACTTGATCTCAGTGCGCAGCGAGCCGTGATTCTAACTCGGACCATCCAACCATTGCCCTCAGCTTTCACTGGAACAAACCTGACAGTACGGCTTACATTCGAATACAGACAATAATGAGATTACTTAATCAATGTAGTGCGTCCTGTTACATTATCCTCACCGCTCTCTGGCTGGGTATCGCTACTCTTCCACTTCAAGGACAACCACAATCGAATCTCACTCAACGCTCTGAACTGGACCTTGTTATAGGAGATCGAATCGGGGCCCGCCCACGTTTCGCTGTTCCGAACTGCTTGGCTCTAACGGGTGACACACAAACCGAAGACGCCGCTACCACCATTGCAAGCGTGCTCTGGTCGGACCTTGCATTCGAACGAGAATTTCTAATGGTCGCTCGGGATACTACCTCCACCATTCCAGCATCGAGCACGCTGACAGATATACCATTTGACGCATGGAGAGAACTCGGCGCAGACGGCGTCGTGAGTTGCTCTGTTAGTCGTGTTTCAGAAGATGAACTTCGCGTGCAAGCACGTCTTTTTAATATCCGGTCATTGGAGTCCGCTTTTGGTGTCGAGTATTCCGGGTCATTACAAAATGTCAGACTCTATGGACACCAATTGGCTGACGAGATCCATCGGAATCAAACTGGCCTCAACGGCATCGCCCGTTCACATCTCTCATTCATTTCTGACAGAGACAGTCAGTCGGCCCTAGGATTAGTACCGGACCGACAGACAAAAGAGGTCTATGTCGCAGACTATGACGGAGCCAATATTCGTCGGGTAACCGTAACTCGGACCCTTAATATAACCCCGAATCTTTCGCCCTCGGGTCGGTCTCTCGCGTACACCTCCTATCGGTCAGGATTCCCTGATGTGGTTATCTCTCATATTTACGAGGGACGGATGGACACACCCGCCGGCGGCACCGAGCGTGTTCATAACTGGCTACCTTCCTTCTCTCCGGACGGAACGCAACTGGCGTTCAATTCCAATAGGGACGGAAACATTGATATCTACATCATGAATGTTGACGGTACCGGTACCCGTCGTTTAACCAACCATCCAGGTATCGACACCAGCCCAACCTGGTCGCCGCTCGGCCATCAAATCGCATTCACCTCTGACCGAAGTGGTTCGCCACAAATCTACGTGGTTGATATCGATGGCACCGGATTACGGCGAATTACATTTGAGTCCTACTGCGACAGACCAACCTGGTCGCCTGCTCCATACAGTGAAATCGCGTATGCGTCCCGAACAGGGCCTGGCTTCGATATAAAGGTCGTCGACCTCGCAACTAATGAGGTCAGGCAGTTGACGTTTGGTCAAGGTAGCAATGAAAGCCCAAGCTATTCACCTAACGGACGACACTTAGCATTTTCATCAAGCCGCGGAAATGGCGATAAACAAATTTATCTAATTGGCCGAGATGGTCGCGGCTTAAAGAAACTCACAAGTCGCGGTAATAATGAGATGCCAAGTTGGTCACGATAGCGAGGGAATACGTGAGTCACAAAAGCAAACACCGAACGATCGTTCGGCCGATCCGAGCATCGCTACTGTTCCTGTTTCTGGTTAGTGTTCTGGGACAAGCCTGCGTCAAAACACCGCCACCTGTTGAACCAGAAGCACCAACTGCACCACCACTAGCACCGTCAGTGGACGCACCTCGCCCTCCCAGTCCCCCGCCAATTCCTGCGGAACCAAATGCTCCTGCTGTCCCGGAGGGCGAGTTATCAACACGCACCTTGGAAGAGATCAATCGTGAATCACCACTGGAACCAACTTTCTTTCAGTATGACAGCAGTGAGCTTGATGACCCTGCTCGACAGGTCATCCAACAGAACGTGGACGTACTCGGCACTAATCCCACGTGGGTAGTCACTGTCGAAGGCCATTGCGACCAGCGCGGCACGCCAGAGTACAACTTAGCGTTAGGGGAACGGAGAGCGCTTGCAGTGCGGGACCATCTCGTCAGTCTCGGTCTCAACCCGGCACGTGTCAGAACCGTTAGCTACGGGAAAGAGTTCCCATTCGATCCCACAGATACAGACGAAGCCCATGCGACCAATAGACGTGCCCACTTCGTGATAACAGATAGATAGAGACACCACTCAAAATAAATTGGGAGACTTACCAAACTGAGTTACAGTAATAAAAATCGGCTGAGAGGCTTTGAAATGATACGTAAATACCTGACTTGTCTGACTCTTATTGTGTTTGCGTCGACACCACTACATGGCGCAGACCGCGAACATGAACAGCTAATGGCTGATCTACGGATGCTACAGGAGCAAACGTTACAATTGCATCATCTCATCGCAGCTCTGGAGGGAACACTTTCGACGCTTTCAGTGCGTCTAGATGAGCAAGACGCCGAACTAAGGCGGTCCTTTGCCGACCAAAAGCTCACGACCGACAGTATGGCAACCGGAGTCAGAGTTCTACGGGAAAAACTGGACGAAACAAATGTGCGACTGTCATCAATGTCGCAGGAAGTGGAAGCGCTTCGCATCTCTATCCCCCGTACGCCCACCCCCACAATGACCCGATTGCTTGTTGATCCAGAGACTGGGTTACCGATGGATAACGTAGGCCCTACGACGGATTCACCTGGTCTCCTTCCCGAGCCAGCCGCACCTGAGCCGACACTCGCCGCTGGAGTATCGCCCCAACGCATGTACGACACAGCGTGGGCCGACTACACAAATGGACAATGGACTCTAGCTATCCAGGGATTCGAGGCATACGTGAAAACATTCCCTCGTTCTGAATTAACCGATGATGCGT
>CAUZRA010000176.1:0-4303 GCA_963582035.1 Vicinamibacteria bacterium
CCCCAGAAAAGTGAACGAACGGCATCGCTATTTTTCTGGTCGGTTTGTTCTGAGTAAGCCAAGACGGGTACTAACCGTTTGATGTCGCCGCTGACGAGGGTTACTCGGTGAAGGGTTTGCGCGCCGCCAAAAATAAGCAGAGTCCCAGGACTGAACGGCAGCTCCAGCACATGATGACGGTCCCCGCCAAGAACGCTGGTCACCATCTGTTTTTCGTTTGGGAGACCGCGAATCCTTGGAACATACTCAAATGATCCACCGTGCCGGGGTTGTTGCAGCATCAAGGTAACCGTGAACTCAGATTCATCAAAGTGCCAGCCGTGTTTGCCACCGTCGACAAAGACGTTAATTGAACAGGCGCCAAGTGGGTCGGCGAAGCGATAGAAGGAAGCTTTTCCAAGCACGTGCCCGACGAAATCTTTTAATGGATCCCACAGATACAATTGCCGCAGCAGGGCATCGTCTCCAAGTTCGTCGAACGCAACCGAACCGACAACAGTACTTTCTTGATGTCTTGCTACGTCGTCAGAAGGTAAATGCTGATCGTCTTGTGTTAAGTATGCGTTATGTGTGCTGTTGCAGAAAAAGGCCTTATCGGACTCGCGATTTGCTTCGACACGCAGTGCGTCAAGCGCGGGTGGTTTGATGAAGTCGGGTAGTGCACACAGGCCCGATTGTAGATAGCGCTGGCGGCAACTATCGGCAAAGGCCGCGCCGTTGGTGCTTGTGATGTCCTCAATGGGGTAGCGCCGGAGATCCACCATGTCAGCGGGTTCAATGCCGGTGTTAGGCGCCTTCATCAGGGGGTCTTCACGGTGCTATCGAGATTCGGTACGGGTCGAAGAGTCGTTTGGTGTCGAGGGTTTCATCATACTCGGCTCCTGCGCTCGGTGCGGGCCACGTTAATCCAGATTTAGTCATTTGAGGCTAATGTTCCGCCGCAGGTTTTTCAACGTCAGCTACGGTAGAGGTTGGGCGAAGAAGATAAGGAAGGCCTCAGCGAGGTTGGGGCCTTCCCTTCGTCAGAGTCGATCCCGACCAGCGTTAGGTGCCGGGCGAGGAAAAGAAGGAGACCGGTGACCACAGACTATTCTCCTGTTTTTCCAATGCGCCCAGTTTGGCGCTTTCTTCGGTATAGCGAATCCAGTCCGCGTCAGCCCACATCGCAGCCCGTTTTGTCTCACGGTCTCCCGCATTCTCGTACATCCAGATGTGCATGTACTTGTTGGGGTCGCCGGTTTCGCATTTCATATAAGCAAGCGGGTTACCAAGGTGTTTGGTCTGAGGCCCTTTTCCTAGTTTTTCATAAAGATCGAGGTGTTTGTTGATGGTGCCGGGACGACAGGTATAAGTGCGTGCGTCTAACAGCATGGTGTTGCTCCTCGGTGGTTGGTCTGATCTGAAAACCAAAGATTATCGCTATTTATCATGATCCGTAGCAGAATTTCTCCACCTTACTGGTTTATGCGAGCCCGCCGTTCCATGGGCAACAGCGTGTGATAAGTGAATTCATGAACGGGGGTCGCGACGTTAACTTCGCGACCGAAACGCACGATCGCGCCGTTCCAGGCATCGAGTTCGGACGGTTTTCCCGCGAGTATGTCGCGCGTCATTGATGCGGTGGTTTCAGCCGGCAGTCCTTCATAAAAAGCCCACATACGTGCTTTTAAATCGTTAGGAAGATGGTAATTCATCGCCTTGCCGACGGCGATGCCCTCGTCGATCGAGTGGTCCACAAGCGCGCATAATTCTGGCTGTGCAAGTAGTTCTCCCATCGGACTCCGTGACAGGGCGCTGAGACCTGACCAGGAACCCACCAATAGCAGTTTTTCCCACAGTGCAGAGCGGATATCTTCGCTGACGCTCGCCTCCACTCCGGCGTGTTCAAAGATATCTCGCAACGCGTTCGCCCGAGGGGAGGCTGCGCCGGACAGCTCACCGAATTCGACGTAAGCGTTGGGGTTCATGTGCCGAATCACCCCCGGGGCACTGATTTCACTGAAGACGCGAGATAACCCGCCAAAGACTTTGTCCTCTCCCACCACTTTTGCTAGCTGATCGGCTGCCTCAACACCATTGAGGAAGGGAATGACGATGGTGTTGTCGCGAATCAATGGACCAATGGCAGCAGCGATCTCCGGAACTTGCCAGGTCTTAACCGCAACAATCACTATATCGACAGCGCCGATTTCCGCCGGGTCGCTGGTAGCCAGTGGATTACTCAGATGGATGTCGCCGATGGGGCTGAGCACCTTTAGCCCGTTGGACTGGATTGCAGCGAGATGGCTACCGCGGGCGATAAAGCCCACCTCTTCACCTGCAGTTGCCAGACGAGCCCCATAGTAGGCTCCAAGTCCACCAGCACCGTAGATTGCGAAGCGCATAGAGATCTCTTCTGTGTTTTTGATATTGGGACATTATCACGACCTTCGGACAGTCGATATATTTGTCGTGATGGAAAGGTCGCAGAAGTTGCTCGGTGTTGTCGCATAGCTGTATCGGACGAATGCGATGCGCCGCTAGATCTATCCCCTAAGGTTGTGGCTATTTCTGATACCCGTAGATAGATTGTATGTATGGGTAATATTATTCAGAATAATAAGATAAGGTCGTGTTTAGATTGTGTGCTTTGCCAACGACTGACCAGGGACGTTTGTCCGAGAGACATGGGTAAACGGGTCCAGGTTGTTGCATGTTGAAAACTGGAAGGAAAGATGACTGACAGTGCCTGCAGTCATCGTTGGTGAGTTTATCGTTGGATACCGTTTGAAGGAGATGAGGATGACAACAGAATTGCTGGGAAAACTTTATACAGGGGCCGTGGCAGATACATTGGACGACATGGGGTATCACAATCAGTGTTTGCCCTCTGACATTCGTCCGCTCGCGGAGACGATGAAGGTAGCAGGCCCTGCCTATACGGTGCTGGGTCGACCCCGGTACCATGATGATGGAATTGACCCCAGGTACAAGCAAATGGATATGCTTGATGCAATACCATCGGGTACCGTGATCCTGGTTGAGCCTGGTAAGGAGGGATCAGCGGCTCATTGGGGGGAATTGATGACAAACACGGCATTACAGCGAGGTGCAACCGGGATTGTGATCAACGGTGGTGTGCGCGACAGTTTGCATATTCTCGATGTCGGCTTTCCTACCTTCCGAAAATATCATTCACCATTGACCGCGGCATATCGATGGAATATCGACAGTTTTTCTATTCCGATCAGAATTGGTGGGGTTTTGATAGAGCCAGGAGACTTCATCCTAGGTGACATTGATGGCATTTTGGTTATACCGAAAAACCTCGCGACTGAGGTTGTTGAGCGAACATTGGTCGTGACGGGTAAGGAAGATATTGTTCGCGCACGTCTGCAGGAAGGAGGGGACATCAGGGAACTCTTTGAGCAATACAAGGTGTTCTAAGTGCTGAGCGACGGTACAAGTTGGAAAGAGTCTCATCTATGTGAGGCTACTGCTGTACAAGGATGGACTGATGAGTATGTCGTTACTGCCCGTTATGTTTGTTTGAGGGCGTAGTAGTCGATGGCGTTCCTAATCTAACGGAGTCTTCCTCTCGCTATACCTTTGGAAAGGCGATGCGCGTGGCAGGTTTTGGTTGATCCTGTGAGTCGTTGTTTAAGGAAATTGTTCCTGTATTGTAACAATTGTTTTATAAAGGCATGCTAGCGGATCGTCTCACGATTAAGTCTTGCTCAGTTCCTGATGGGAGAATAGTCCCAGCAGATCAGCGTTTATTGATTTGCACTTAACTCGATCAGCATATTCCCGTAGTCATCAAGATTGACTGTTGCTTGGGGTGGGATAACGCAGGTAGCATCATATTCTTCCACAATCAGTGGTCCTGCTCGACCCGTTCCTATGTCGGATCGCATTATGACGGGAGTCTCTAGCCAGCCGTGATCCCGTCCGAAGTAAGCCTGCCGGGGCGCTTGCGAAACACGACTGCTCGCGAGTTTTGTCTGTAGTCGTTCTGGTACTCTCGATTCACTGGGCATGCCCCGACCGACGACATGCAGATTCACAATTTCAACAGGTTCTTCGATGCCTGCTCGGTGACCATATGTGTGTTCATGTTCTTGGCCGAATGCTTCCTCTAGGTTGCTTATGGCGTTTTCGTTTAATTGACTATCTTGCATAGTTACTCGAAGTTCAAATGTCTGCCCTTGGTAGTGCATGCTTGCGGATCGATAAATCTGAATTTGTTCTGATACAAAGCCGTCCGCGATAAGTTGATTCGTAGCTTGTTCAGTTAGACGATCCCACTCAGTTGTTAGTTCGT
>CAUZRA010000177.1:0-4296 GCA_963582035.1 Vicinamibacteria bacterium
TTGATGCTGCGACATACTGCAACGACAGTCGAATCTTCGCCGGAAGAATCTTCGCCACGTATTCCTTCTCTGGGTCTATCGCGTGCGCGAGATGTTGCGCCTCATCATGGTACGCAAGAGAAGCTGGGTCCGTCATCCCGGGTCGAACAGTCAAAATTGTTTCATAATCACGGCGCCACAATTCGACATACCGCCGAAGCTCTGGACGAGGGCCAACAAGTGACATATCTCCCTTAATGACATTCACGAGTTGTGGAAACTCATCAATCTTCAACCTGCGCAACCAACGACCAGCCCGTGTAATTCGCCTGTCGTTCACAACCGCAAGGGATTGAGTGCTATCAATCGTCTCAGGACTCATGGTTCTGAATTTAATAATGTGAAAGGGGTTGAGTCCACGGCCCATACGTTCCTGACGAAAAAATACTGAGCCACGAGAGTCAAGTTTGATCACAACAGCCACAATGACAAACATTGGTGCAAGACTGACCAAACCAACCATCGAAGCCACTATGTCAAAGCCGCGCTTAATCATGAGCCTGAACATTGGACCTACCGTATTTTACGAATGGTGGCGAGGTAATGGGTACGCAAGAAAGGGAATCTTTCCAAAAAAGCACAGAACGTAAGCGACCACGGCGCGAAAAATCTCGCAAGTGGTGGCGCAAGAGTAATGCGCTCCACATAAACCTCACACCCTGAAAAGAGTTGCCGCAGTTCACGTTGTCCTACTCGACGAACACGAGGGTTCTTGGGATTATTCACATGAAAGTCATACCAAAGGATAAGGCCGTGACCAGAAACCACTCTTCGCATTTCCGACGCCACTTGCTGCCGCATGTACGGGTCCAACAGTGACGTAAAGACGGTCGATTGCAACACAATGTCAAAGCTACTGTCTGGATACGGCAATGACGCTCCGCTCGCACAATCAACATTCAACGCAGCCGGCATACGCTTTCTCGCTTCATCTACACACTCTTGATCAATATCAATCCCCGTAATCTTCGCAGGATCCGCTCCCCACTTCACAAATTCGGAAAGCCAGAAACCATTTCCACAACCGACTTCTAAAATCTTGTGGGATTCAAGATCGGCCATACCAAAGCGTTGCAGTCTTCGAAGCACTCGGTGTTCGCGCTTTTGAAGCGTGTACACGTGCGCTGCGTCGAAATGGGAATACCGATCGGTCACAACTTTGTTACCGCGTTAACGCCGTCATGCGCGCTGGCACATGGTCTGACAACCCGATACACCAACGAATAAGCGCGTATCCAAAGCCAACACCATACCCAAGGTGCATCGCTCCAAATGCCCCGGCCAATCGAACTAGCCTTCCGAATGTTTGACCTCGCCCCGCAGATAGAACAGCGACCCCCATTGCAATGCTATAGATCACAAGCGGTATACCCAGAACACTAGCGCTCGCGGTTAATTCCATCACCCAACTGGCTACGCTAGCCACCGTTGCGAGTACGAGCAGGAACGGTGCAAACATCCGTAATGAAACTGCCCGGCGGTGCTTTCGTACGACGGAGAGTTTCCAATACCCATACTGCTGGTACTGTCGAAATAATGCACCTAGTTGCTCTCGAACCCAATACTTATAGCGAACCGCCGGAGATACATACGTCACGCCACCATATTCGACAATTCTTAGATTAAGGTCGTCATCTTCATTTCGGACAAATTGTTCGTCGAACATACCAAGCCGTTCGAGGGTCGCCCGCCAAAATACTGGCGTGGCGGCCGCCTCTGCATAGCCTTCATAGTCCGCAAAGCGGTGCTTCGCATTTCCGACACCAAAGGGATGCGCCATCGCAATGGCAACCGCGCGTCCCATTGCGCCTTGACCAACATGCACAATCGGACCACCAACACACCACGCTTCAGGATGGTCTTGTAACAACTTCACGCTCTGCTCAACAAAGTCACCCGCCACAACAGAATGCGCATCAACACGGATAACCACCTGGGCCGTTGTCGAACTAATCGCGCGGTTAAGGCCAGATGCCGCCGACCGCTTGGTGTTATGCACAAAGCGGATGCGGTTATCACGCGCCCTATACTGCTCGACGATTGTGAGGGTTCCGTCTGTGCTGTTGCCATCAGCAATGACAATCTCGATCAGAGAAGCCGGATACGTTTGTTTAATGAGCGACTCAAGACAGGCGCCAATAAATGCCTGCTCGTCACGACACGGAACGATCACCACAACTGTTGGGCGTGCCATCGACCGAATTACTCACCTACTCGAGAAATACCCCACGACACACCAAAACCGGTCAACACCAAAGCGGTGCCAACACTCAACTGCCAAAGTGGTGGAACCACGGCTACACGACGAAAGTACCGAGGATCTACGGCCTCGACCATGTCCGGCGTCAGTAGCTCTACACCGCGTACCACATCACCAACCTGCGGTAGGACCGCCTGCGTAAACGGCCACAATCCAATAACAGCTCCAAAAAGCAGCCCCAGTAAAAACCCGAGTGTCGCCCGTTGGTAATTCGTGAGGAGCATTTTCATTAAATTACTCACGCCCACAACTCCAACCACCATACCGATACCAACTGGAATCAAAACATGTAGGGATTCAAAAGCGAGTGTCCACATACCTGAACGGACAGCGTCAGCCGCGAACGCTACCGCGTCAACGATGATTCGGTACTGCCCCAAAATGAGCAAGAGATAGGCACCTGACAAACCTGGCAAGATCATCGCTGCGCCACCAGAACAACCAGCTACGGCAAGCATGATGTAACTTGCAACACCCGGTTCCCTGGACCCACCGAGCCGGTCAGGGTCAAGCGTTGCCAAAAGTGCCATTAAAACCATTGCCACGAGAGCGCTACTCATCGACACACGGTCAGCTGGCTTCAGTGTGCGCCATATGAGAGGAATTCCACCTAGCGTCAGGCCAATAAATAGGCTGTACATGCCCCACTCAAACTGGTCGAGGGCCATCGCAATCAGACGGGCAAATCCAACAATTGCAACGGCTGCAGCCACAGCGACATAGCCGAGCATCAGGACCACGCGAGGTTGAAATTTAAACGTTGATACCTCAGCAATGCCACTAATGAATTGCGGGTATACACCGACGGCCAGAAGCATCGTGCCCCCTGAAATACCGGGGACGAGGTTGGCCAGCCCCATCAACGTTCCACCAATGACACTTCGAATCAGAAGGGCATATCCGTGGAACGCGTTCTCGTCGACCCGAATATTTGACTGCGTCGGTGGCATAAACTTGCGTTAGGAGCTTACGGTTGGTGAAAAGAATGATGACACGTTCACTGTTGTCCCTGCTAGGTAGTGCGACATTATTACTCGGCACAACACCACTCATTCATGCACAGAGCTCTGGTGTCCCAAACAACGCTGTCGACCTATCAGCCGAGGACATTCTCAACCGCGCGCTAGAACGAGCTGCCGTGCAAGATGAAGAGGGCCTTGAACTCACGTTTGAATACTTCGTGGAGTCCACCGCCGAAAAACTCGATGACGATGGTGTCGTAACGGAAACGAAAACAGCCAAGTTGCATCACTATCCTCTTGAAGAACTACTCTACGCAGAACTAATCGAACGTGACGGTGAAACGCTCGATGAAAACGCGCTACGCGAGCAACACAAAAGAAAGACGGACTTCGTTCGAAAAGCTCGAGAACACCGGGCGCGTGGTGAGACCTATGAACCCAACGAGATGGATATCGGGTTCGACCACGAACTGATGGACCGGTATGACACACGGCTCGTCAGAACGGAATCACTACGAGGGCACAACTGCTGGGTACTTGGGTTCACACCTCGTGAGGGGAAACTCCGAGACCGGCGGCGAATGGATAAGGCCCTCAACCGATCCACGGGCTCTTTGTGGATCGCGCAAGATGATTATGGTGTCGCACGAGTCGCATTTGAAATGCAGGAACCATTTAAAACTCTCTGGGGTTTAGTCGCCACACTCCGCCATGCTACTGGCCAGTTCGATTTCGACCGAATCGCGGACAATTTGTGGGCGCCAACGCAGATTGATTTAGAACTTGACCTACGTGCGTTCTTTCGGAGTATCAGACGACACGTACGACAAGATTGGGTTGAACATCGCCCCATTGATGGTCAGCAACAAATTGACCATTGGATATCGGGTGACTTGGTACAAAACCGGTCACCCAACAAGCATCAGTTTCGGGTAGGGGCTAGTCCGCTAGTGTCGACCACTGGTCAACAATATGCTGAGCCGTTCGCCAGGACAGCGCCTGCGCCGTCAATGTCGGATTGTGTGCACCGCTAGT
>CAUZRA010000178.1:0-4288 GCA_963582035.1 Vicinamibacteria bacterium
ATAGCAGTTGACTAATGGCACCGTCTGGTAACTGTGTGTACCAAACTTGGATGTGACGCGGCGACGCAGTCAATGTGGCACCATCCTCTGGCATAGTCTTTTGAACACGCATGTGCGCCCACAACGTCGTTGCGCACAATATCGACAAAATGCACCCAAAAGCGAGGATTGCTTTCTTTAACGACATGTCACTGCCCTTCCGTCTATTAGGACGAATAGTCATCTCAACATACGCTCTTCGACCGACTTCCACAATGTAACGCCCATAAAAGGGCTCAGTGCCTATAAGTTATTGACATAATAACTGTCTATTAGATTCTCAACACTTAATGCCTCGATCCAGGTGAAATTCTAGCAAGAATCAACACAAGGGTTGCCTAACTTACTAACCACCTACGATAGGATGTGACGAGATGACTAGTGTCTACGATGAAGTTTATCGTCTCGCCCAGAACAACCCCGAAGAATTCTGGGGAGCAGCCGCAGACCAGCTGTACTGGGATCGACGTTGGAAGCAGGTACGTGATGATTCCAATCCACCATTCTACCGCTGGTTCGTTGGAGGCGTCCTCAACACGTGCTACAACTGTCTTGACCGCCACATCGACCGAGGTCGCGGAAAACAACTTGCCCTGATATACGACAGCCCCGTCACCAATACGCTTCGGCACTTTACGTATAGAGAACTCAGAGACGAGGTCGCCCGCGTCGCTGGCGCACTAAAGGCACAAGGTGTCAGTGCCGGTGACCGAGTCATCCTCTATATGCCGATGGTCCCAGAAGCGGTGATCGGCATGCTCGCCTGTGCTCGGCTCGGTGCTGTACATTCAGTCGTCTTTGGTGGATTCGCTGCAAAGGAACTCGCAACTCGCATTGATGATGCGAAACCAACCCTAATCCTTTCAGCATCATGTGGCATCGAAGTCGACCGCGTCATCCCCTATAAACCTTTACTTGATGAAGCGATCGAACTCGCAACACACAAACCCAAGCATGTTTTAGTTTTGCAACGTCCTCAAGAACGCGCATCTCTTGTGGCTGGTCGTGACCTCGACTGGAACGATATCTGCAAGAACAGTAACCCGATTGACTGCGTCCCAGTATCTGCAACCGACCCGCTCTACATCCTCTACACCTCTGGTACGACCGGAATACCAAAAGGCGTCATCCGTGATAACGGTGGTCATGCGGTCGCCCTGAACTGGAGCATGGAACACATCTATGGCGTAGGTGCTGGTGAGGTCTACTGGGCGGCTTCTGACATCGGGTGGGTAGTCGGGCATTCTTACATCGTTTATGGTCCACTACTTCGCGGTGCCACAACCGTCCTCTATGAAGGCAAACCCGTTGGCACACCGGATCCAGGCGCATTTTTTCGTGTCATCGAACAACACGGCGTCACTACACTCTTCACGGCCCCAACAGCATTCCGCGCCATAAAAAAAGAAGACCCGGATGGGCACTACATCAAGCAATATGACCTTTCGAGATTCCGCACCCTCTTCCTCGCCGGCGAACGCTCAGACCCCGACACGCTTACATGGGCACAGCATCATCTACAAGTCCCGGTAATTGACCATTGGTGGCAAACGGAAACAGGTTGGCCGATCGCGAGTAATTGCGTCGGCCTCGGCATGCTCCCAATTAAGCCGGGTTCTCCGACAAAAGTTGTCCCTGGCTTTGACGTAAGAATATTAGGCGACAATGGTGATGAAATGCCGACAGGTGAAATCGGCGCATTGGTTCTAAAACTACCCATGCCACCAGGGTGCTTACCAACGCTGTGGCACAACGACAGCGGGTATCAACAAAGCTATCTGTCACGATACCCAGGTTATTACCTGAGTGGTGACGCCGGCTATCAAGACGAAGACGGATATCTGTTTATCATGAGTCGCATCGACGACATTATTAACGTCGCCGGCCATCGACTTTCGACTGGTGGCATCGAAGAGGTACTCGCTGCTCACCCTGACGTGGCCGAATGTGCTGTTGTCGGTGTTGCCGACGCATTGAAGGGTGAAGTCCCTCTCGGATTTGCAGTGACCAAGGCTGGAGTCACACGACCACCGGAAGACATCGTGGCAGAGCTCGTCGATCGAGTACGAAAGACAATCGGTCCTGTGGCCGCCTTTAAACAGGCCGCCTTGGTGCCACGGCTTCCCAAGACACGGTCCGGAAAAATCTTACGTGGCACGATCAAAAAGATTGCAGACGGCGAATCGTATGTAACGCCCGCCACAATTGATGACCCCATCATTCTCGACGAGATCGCGACTGCACTCACGGGCCTCGGATACCCGAAACATCCTGATAGTGCCTCTCGGTAGCGGAACTTATTACCGCAGTACGCTACTCATGGGCACACCCGCGTAACCCGTCATTTCAAGATACCCTACGCCTGATACCGACACGCCATCATGCGTTCCCATCGCATCAACCGCTCCTTCCCAATACGTCACACCGGTTGACTGCGCCGTTACCAGTTCCTGAGCATCAATCGCCGCCGATACATCGAGTTGTAACCCAAGCGACGGTATGTCAATACGCCAATCGACCGGGTAGGCCGCACCACTGACTGATGAGATCCATCGACGACGAGGTAACAGTCTCACATCATCACTTTTTAAATGAGTGATCCCCTCAGACGTAACCACGGTACCGCTAGACCGGATATCAGCGCGCCCATCGAGATCTCGCAATGTGTAGACCATGAGATCTGTGCCATCGTTGAGTTGGATGGAAAACCAGTCCCAGCCGGCTTGGTCCGCTTCAAGAAAGCTACTTCCAAACTCATGATCCATCCAACTTATACCGGTCACGTCAAAAGCTTCACCATCAACTTCAACGCGACCCTGTGTCGTGAGGCGGGTGAAAGAATAATAATGAGAAGCATTACCAATATCCTCGCCTTTCTGACTAAAACCTTGGTCTCCATGTAAAACTGGTTCCACGTCGCTATCAAGACGAAGGTCAAGCAGTAAGCGACCGGGTTGATTAGCATCCATTGCTTGCAACCGATGCGTCCGGTCACTCGCCGTAACCCTCCAGTCTTCATTCCACACATCAAGACTATCTGTGCTCGCTCCAGCCCATCCCACACCTGTACGGTTTAAACGCTCGGCAACGCGATGCACGCCACGATCAATATCCGTAATGGCCAAGTGGGCCATGTGCAAATCCCGTACGGTCCACTGCGACGGGTTAACGGGATTTGGGTCGACACCCACACGGAAAAATGTCAACTGATATCCAAATCGACGCCCCTCACGCGTAAATAAATTACCGGTGTAATACCACCACTCGATCCGGTAATCAGGATGGGCAGCATGATCACGAGGAAACGACAGGTCATACGTTGGACTTGCCAGCCGCCACGACTGTGTAACATCCTCCTGGGTCTGCGCTGACGTTAAGATCTGTGCGGTTAGCAGACTCATCCCTGCTAAGATGCAAAAAACTACTCTCTGTATCATCCCTGAACTCCAGCAACATCTCTAAGAGAAAAACGAGACGCAAGACGCGCCGGGTACAAGCCGGCAATGGCCGTTGCAACCAGTATGGCCAGTGTCGATTGCCCGAGAAACACAATCGGGACATGAAACTGAATGGTCCACCCGAAGCTCTGTACATTGATTACGTAGATAAGAATCAACGACAGTACGAACCCAACTACTAGACCGACGCCGTGTGTCAGAACTCCCAGGATACCGGCTTCAATCACTATCATGCGTCGCACTTGTCCACGCTCGGCACCGACAAGACGCAACATGGCGAGCTCGTGGCGTCGTTCAAGTGCCAAGGTCAAGAGTGTCGCCGCAACACCAAACATCGACACGACCACAGCGATGACCTCAAGAGCATAGGTGATCGCAAATGTTGAATCGAAAATTTGAAGTACCTCCTGCCGCAGCGATGAATTTGTTGCAATCATCACAGGTCGGTCGTTCCCCACGCTATCCCGCAATTCGTTACGAACAGTGTCAGGATTAGCCTCCGGCGCCAAATAAACCGTTAGCCCTGATGGTCTTGCCGCCTCAAAGTGGCGTACAAAAGTTCCAACATCCATCATTACTAGCCCGCGATCATTTGAGTAATCAAAATTAACTGCAACTACCCGAAACGGAGTCTCTCCCTGTGGTGTTGGTAAGACAATAGTGTCACCCACTGCCACGTGATGCTTGAGAGAAAAAACTTCCGAAACCACGACAGCATCCACTCCAACCGCCGTAGCCATCGCGGCCGGGCCATTCTCAGGTGCTTTGAATAGCAAAGCGCCATGGTCGAG
>CAUZRA010000179.1:0-4263 GCA_963582035.1 Vicinamibacteria bacterium
TTCCGAGACTCTTCGATCCTCCGCCTGGTACGGTCTTCGTGGATGGGATGGATGTCCGAGACATGCCGTTGAGCCAATTACGGCGCGCGATCGGATACGTATCGCAAGAGCCGTTCCTGTTTTCAGATAGCCTGCGTGAAAACATCTCGTTTGGTGCACTGTCATCGGTTACGGATGAGACGGTTCAAGAAGTAGTCCGACTTTCACGATTGGAGGCCGATATTGACCAGTTCCCAAAAGGGTTTGACACTGCAGTTGGTGAGCGAGGCATCACTCTCTCTGGTGGCCAAAAACAGCGTGCGGCGATTGCGCGTGCATTAGTCACCGACCCTCGTATTCTGATTCTTGACGACGCGTTGTCGGCCGTTGATACGCAAACGGAAGAAGAAATTCTTTCTGGACTGCGCGGCTTGATGCGTGACCGCACGTCAATTGTGGTGGCGCATCGGATCTCGACGATTCGTGCGGCTGACCTAATTCTTGTCCTTGATGATGGTTGTGTTGTGGAGCGCGGCACGCATAACCAGCTGGTCGCTATTGACGGACTCTATAGCAGCCTTCATCGCAAGCAGCTGCTTCAGCAGGCCTTGGAAGAATCGTGAGTGATCAACACGAAGAAGTACTCGGGAAAGCCTACGACGCACGCTTGATGCGGCGACTACTCGGCTATTTGCGTCCGCATCGTCGAGCGGTTGTGGTCGCGCTTGTCAGCATCATTGGCTATTCAGTACTGCAATTGGCGCAACCTTATCTGACGAAGCTGGCTATTGACGATCATATTACGCCGGGGAATCTCGAAGGGCTTGACCGTATTGCGTTTGCATTTCTTGTCGTACTTGTAGGGTCATTTATTCTGGAGTATCTCCAGACATTCACGATGCAGATGATGGGGCAGCGCATCATGTATGACCTTCGAATGCAGATCTATCGACATCTGCAGCGCCTAGATGTTCGTTTTTACGATCGGAACCCAGTCGGACGTTTGATGACACGAGTGACAACGGATGTTGACACGCTGAATGACCTTTTTGCGTCTGGTGTTATCTCGGTATTTCGTGATGTGTTCACATTGTTCGGAATTATGGTTGTTCTCGTGGTGATGGACTGGCGGTTAGCCCTTCTCGCATTTTCGGTGTTGCCATTCATTGCATGGGTGACTCATTGGTTCCGACGTAATGCACGCGATTCGTATCGTCAGGTGCGCGGGTGGATTGCGAAGATTAATGCGTTCTTGCAGGAAAACATTACCGGAATGGCGACTGTTCAGGTCTTCGGGCGTGAGCGGAGAAATTATGAACAATTCGATCACATTAATAGCGGACACCGGGATGCCCACGTCGCTTCGATTGTTTATTACGCGACGTTCTATCCAGCGATTGAACTGTTGGGGTCAGTCGCGACAGCATTACTTATTTGGTATGGCGGCGGTCGTGTTGTTCAAGGAACAGTTGAACTCGGTGCGCTCGTAGCGTTTTTGCAGTACTCGCAGCGTTTCTTTAAGCCTATTAGCGATCTTTCTGAAAAATTTAACGTCATGCAGTCGGCGATGGCATCGTCCGAACGAATCTTCGATTTACTTGATACTCCGCCATTAGTGACGTCACCGCCTGACCCCAAATCTCGGCCCATGCGCGGTGGAGGACATATTCGGTTTGAGCACGTGTGGTTTGCGTATCGAGATGATGAGTTTGTTTTGCGGGATGTGTCCTTCGAGGTTTCTCCTGGGGAACGAGTCGGTGTTGTTGGCGCGACTGGTGCTGGTAAGACGACACTGATTAATTTACTCATGCGCTTTTATGACGTCAATCAAGGACGAATTACGATTGATGGGATCGATATTCGCGAGATGAAATTGGACGCTCTCAGGAAGCAGTTTGGGTTGGTATTACAGGATGGCTATCTTTTTTCTGGCACGATCCGAGAAAACATCAGGCTTGGTCATAAAGAGATTGGGGACGAAGAAGTTTGTGCAGCTGCGGCTAGCGTGCGAGCGGACCGCTTCATCGAACGTGTCGCAGATGGGTTTGATGGGAAAGTCGCTGAGCGAGGCACGACATTATCTACTGGTCAGAGACAGTTACTTTCTTTTGCGCGGGCTTTGGCGTTCGCGCCCGATGTCTTGCTTCTTGACGAAGCGACGTCGAGTGTCGATACAGATACGGAACACCTCATTCAGAATGCACTCCGTACGTTAATGAGAGGTCGAACAACAATTGCTATTGCGCATCGACTGTCGACGGTTCAGGACATGGATAAAATTTTGGTGTTCCACAAGGGTGAACTCCGTGAAATTGGAAACCATCAAGAACTCCTTTCGCAGCGTGGGCTGTACCACACCCTCTATCAATTGCAGTACCGTGATCAAGAGCAATTATCGATTGGCCTGACACGATTGTCTGAGTTTCCGACGGTGGGCTAACTCGGAATATTGTCTATGCGCCGACGATTGATGCGCATTGTTTGGTTTGGTCTAGACGGCGTCGGCTGGATTTACTGGACGTCGCCAAACCGAGAACAACCGTTCAGGCTCGATTCGGACGTGAGAAATGTTCAAAACCACTCGGCAGTGGCGCGGATGTTCCTTTTGTGCGCAGTACCACTTGGCGTTCCTTAGTTATCACTCCGACAGGTGTGATTGCGAGGGGTTTTATCTGACGTTTAACGTGTGCAAGGCGCCCACGGAATGACGGAGGAGCGGTAAAAACTAACTCGTAATCTTCTCCCCCTACGATAGATTCAAAGAGTGGGTCTTTTTCCTGTGAGGCGAACCATTTGTGGGTCTCAGTGCTGATCGGCAGAGCGTCCGCTTCTATGCAGGCACCGACTTCACTTGCGGAGGCAAGTTGATGTACAGCGTCGCCAAAGCCATCACTTAAGTCGATACAAGCATGCGCTGCTCGATTTCGACCCAATGCAAGGCCTAACTGTATGCGAGGTGTCGGTCTTCGAAAGTGCTGTTGACACGCGGTGATGGAGAATTCGTTTACGTGATCTGTGGTGGTATGGTCCTGAGTGGCTTGTAGAGATGCAAGTCCGGCTGAGGCAGTACCGATCATGCCACTGACGTAGATGATATCTCCGGGGCGAGCACAGGACCGTGTCAAGATCCTTCGTTTTTTGACAGCACCAATAACTGTTACATCAACGACAAGTACGTTTGGTTGAGAGGAAACAGTCGCGCTGACATTGCCTCCAATGAGAGCAACGGAATACGTCGAAGCTAATTCGAGAAAAGCATCGACGATGTCGTCAACATCCTGAGTGGTTGTTACGGGGGGGAGAATTAGGGACAACAGCGCGTGTTGAGGTCGGGCCCCCATCGCAGCGAGGTCACTGAGATTTACAGCGAGCGCTTTGTAACCGATGTCAGATGCTGAGTTAAAGCGGCGAGCGAAATGAGTTCCTTCGACGAACGCGTCCGTCGTAACAACGGGTACCTGGCCACGTTCATTATCGATAACAGCAGCATCGTCACCGATGCCAACGATTACATTTTTGGGTTGAAACGGCACACGGCTACGAATACGTTCAATAAGAGCGTGTTCGCCGAGTTTGCTCACTTTATCGGGCATAGCCGACAGATCGGGTTTCAATGGTCGCCGAGATGTTAGGAAATAACCCCATGCGCACCTCCCGGATAATCGGCGCGGCATGCTGAGAAATGAACATTTATGAAAAACCCCGCGATTACCGTGTGGGGAGGTCGTATGAACCTGCTTTAGCAGGTGGAGTCACTGTGTTTAGCTCCGCTTCTAGGCTTCCTCGCTCAGAGGCATGCTCACAGCAAAGCTTCGTGACTCACTTCAATACAACAATGGCTCAAACGAGCCTCCAAACCATCACCTGCACTGCAGGGAACCCAAACTGTAAATGCGACCAGAGTCTAAACTATTCTAGCGCTGGCCCCAACAAGCACGCCTTTATGTCGACCTTAAAACATCTTAAATCGAACTCGTAACGCGAGCAAGACTAGTACCTAATCGCTGCTTCTGCCTTTTGCGCCAGCGATCGCATTGTCGAGTTTATCAACGAGTTCTAGTACTCGTTGCTTTGCCGCTCCATCGTCTGTCGTTTGTCCGTCACGGCAACGGAAATATTCATCCGCAATATTGAGTGCAGCGAGAACAGCAATCCGTGCAGAGTCGGCAGCAGGAGAGCGATCTGAGGCAGCAATCATTTTTTGATGTACGTACGATGCGAGCTCTGAGACGTAGGTGGAGTCGAGTTGGCTTCTAATCGGATACTGCTGGCCAAGAATCTCGA
>CAUZRA010000180.1:0-4245 GCA_963582035.1 Vicinamibacteria bacterium
CGGGGTCCTTGGCACTCGCCGTGATCGTGATGGGTACAGTATTAGCCGCAATGACCGGCATTATCGGCGCGTCGGTGACGATGATGACCGCGCTCGCCCTGCCTACGATGATCAAACAAGGCTACAAGAATTCTCTTTCCTGCGGCTGCATTGCAGCTTCCGGCACACTGGGCATCCTAATTCCGCCCAGCATCATGTTGATCATCATGGCGGACCTCATGGCGGTCTCTGTTGGCAACATGTTTATGGCCGCTATAGTCCCAGGACTGGTGCTGGCCTTCTTCTATTTAGCGTTCGTCGCAATTTACGCCAAGGTGAGACCAGAGGTGGCGCCCAGCTTGCCGGCGGAACTGTTGCATGTACCCAGAAACAAATATCCAGGCATGATATTTAAGAGCTTTCTGCCACCGGTGCTGCTAATTTTTATGATCAAAGGTTCTATTCTATTTGGCGTCGCCGCACCCAGCGAAGCCGGTGCAGTGGGTGCATTCGGTACTATATTGTTGGCAGCAGGTAATCGCCGACTGACCATGGGGCTTCTCACTGAGGTCTGCCATACATCAGCGCGCACGATCGCCATGATTTTCTTCATTATCATCAGTGCAACGTGTTTCGCCTACGTCTATCGGTCACTGGGTGGCGATGACATCGTCGAACATCTAATTCTTGAAGCCGGGCTGACATCCTGGCAGTTGTTGATACTTCTGATGGTGATTACATTTTTTCTGGGCTTCTTCCTCGACTGGATTGAAATCACTCTGATCGTGCTACCAGTTTTTGCCCCGCTCGTCGCGAGCCTAGATTTTGGCGATCATATAGCTTCCAAGGACATCACCTTCTGGTTCCTGACGCTAATGGCTATCAACCTACAGACCTCATTTCTCACACCACCATTTGGCTTCGCCTTGTTCTACCTAAAGGGCATCGCACCCAAAGAAGTCAAGATCCAGGAAATCTATAGGGGCATCATCCCATTTGTGCTGCTACAACTGTGCGGCCTCATCCTCGTGATGTGGAAACCGAACGTGTCTTTGTGGCTGATGAAAGCAGCCTACGACTACTAGATTGATATCTAAAATAATTTGCCGGAGATACTATAAGTGAGTCAAACCACAACCACCGCTCCAGAGGCCCAAGAACTCCACCGGTTATCAACCGCTGAGCTACCGGCCCTGCTGAGGCTCAGCGAGTTACTGCGTCGGTTCGTTGATCGGGTCGGCCGGTTTGGCTCCTGGTTCGCCTTGCCGATGATATTAATTACCGTATTGGATCTGACTATACGAAAAACAAAATTTATCAGGATTCAGGGCGATCCTTGGCAGATTTGGCTCAGAGAAAATGTCAGCCCGGTTTTTGACTCCACACTGTTGCAGGAACTGGAGTGGCATTCACATACCGCGCTATTTGCACTCGTATTAGGTTTTGGCTACGTTTGGAATACCCATGTCCGCGTAGACCTGGTGAGGGAGAACCTTAACTTTCGTAAGAAAGCCTGGTTGGAGTTCATTGGCATCACCATTTTCTTGGTGCCGTTCACCTGTATCATTATTTATTTTGCCGTTATGTATTCCTATGACTCATGGGCATTTAATAGACCCGAAGGATGCTCCTGGTGGCAGTGCGGAGAGATTTCAGCTTCACTGGTCGGTCTGTCACACCGCTGGATGATCAAAGGCGTTTTGGTCATCGGACTGGTGGTGGCTCTGTTGGCCGGAATCGCCGTGTGGCTGCAAGTTGCGATCGCTCTTTTCGGCCCACGACACTGGCGATTCAATCTGATGACCATCGAATGGCCCGAACACACCGGAGCAATTGTTGAAGGTAAAGAACGCGTGGATCTCGAAACAGCTGAAGACCAACTCGAACTTCAGGCCCGCCGTATGCGGGAACGGGTCGAAGCCGAAAACCAACAACGGAAATAACCTGCACATCCCTCTGTCCTACTAGGATCGAGAGTAGACACCGCCGTGCTCGACTGGGAAAACCTTTTTAAGCGCTACGTCTGGGATGACCGGACGACACCGTATCTAGTTCCCCTATCCCGGCTTAACCGCTACCAGGCAGACAATGAGATCCTGGCCTACTGCCTATTTCTAGGCGTGCTCTTTGGAATTATCGGCTTAACGGCCATGAGCGGAGCCACGCCGCACGGACGTTCACCCATTATCGCGGTGTATGGGATTACAGTGGTTTTTGCGGCAATAGCGTTCGGTATTGCTAAACACTATTTTGCGGCGCTTTATTTAAGCGCTACCCCCTTGGCCGGGCTGGTATACATTCTGATTTATGGATTTCGTTCCGATCGACATCTTGTAGATACCTTACTCGTTGGACTGGTCGTCCTCCTTCTACTGTGGTATTCATTACGCGTCATCGCATTGGCCCGTATTTACCCAAGTCTACTTAGGCCTGCAAACGAGGAACAACCACGACGCAGATTGTTTAAAAGATGAGTGTCTTTACAAACCATCGAAACTATATTCCTGGTCGCTTGCTGTTCCCCAAGCACCTACTGCTCTATGTGTCACTCACTCTGTTAACGTTGATTGCTGAGCTGATTGGTGGAAACTGGTGGTACTTCTGGCCGATGATTACCTGGGCGGTGCTGCTTGCGATTCACTACTTCATCGCAAGTACGCTCGCGATTGATGAAGACTGGGCCGCGGAAAAAGCGACAGACGTCAGAACACGCAGTTACGATTTTGGTCATATCTACGATATCGATAAACGTTTCGAACAAGGTCACGACAGCGTCACCCACCCCGAAGAACGAAAGCACTGAGCATTGAAGTTTTTAGACGCCCATCACCATTTCTGGGACATAAGCTCCAATTACCATCCTTGGCTGTGTGATGAGCCACAAATTCCGTTCCGCTACGGCAACTACGCTGCGATCCGGACGAATTATTTGCCCAACGATTATGAGGATGACGCCGCAGCAGTCGAAATCATAGGGTCAGTCCATGTTGAGGCTGAATGGAACCCGGAAGATCCAGTCGGGGAGACCCGTTGGCTAACTGACATCACCCAAACTTGTAAACACCCCGTGGTCTTTGTCGTACAAGCATGCCTCGATCAGGACAATATCGGAAAGGTCCTGGCCGACCATTCCGCCTTTCCGCAGGTCCGTGGCATTCGGCAAAAACCAACCGCAACGAAGCAAAACACGCTTAGACCGCGGGGTTTACCCGGTTCGATGGATGATCGCAACTGGCGGGACGGTTATGCCAAGCTAGAACGCTTGGGGTATTCATTCGACTTGCAGATTCCCTATTGGCACCTCGACCAAGCCGCTGACTTAGCAGCTGATTTTCCCGAGACCACCCTGGTGATCAATCACACGGGGTTACCATCGGATCGGAGTGACCTAGGGTTCTCGGCCTGGTCTAACGCGCTTGAGCAGGCGGCTCAAAAACCCAATGTCATGATCAAGATATCAGGTCTCGGTCAGACCAATCAATCCTGGACCGTTGAATCAAACCGCAACATAGTACTCAGAGCGCTCGATATTTTTGGACCAGATCGTTGCATGTTCGCCAGTAACTTTCCAGTTGACCGTCTGTGTGGTGATCTGGATACCATTCTGCTCGGATTCCGTGAGATAGTTAACACTCTGACCGAAACCACGGTTGACGCTCTCTTTCATGGGAACGCTGCCCGCATCTACCGCTTCAGCTTATGAAAACGATCGTCACCTATATCCTGTTTGCTGGCATCGCTTTCGGGGTAATGTTTGTTGCCGCTATACCCTGGCCATCGACGGTTTATATCCTGTTCGGTGCATGTGAATCATCCGCCCAGTACGTTGCCGGGGAATGTAGTGTAAACACCCACAACTGGGACTGGTGCGTGACAGACACGTTTATGAAAAAAATGCGGCAATCCGACTGTACCGCTCAAAATGGACAGATCTACTCCAACCGCAAAACAGCTGAACAGACTTATAGTCGGCTACGGTCTGCTAGCAAATGAGCGCGATACTGACCGCACCCGTACCGAATTCTCCAAATCAAGAATATTAATCCCCAATGACACGTTACGCACAGCCAGCTATTAGCGGGAGTAACCCTCATGACATTAGCCGATGAACTTGCCTATACCACCTTGTCCTCACTTAGCTTGCGTATCCGTCGACGTGAGCTTTCCCCTGTTGAGGTTGTCGATGCGTTCATAGAACGAATCAGCGCCCGTAACCCGGCTGTTAACGCTTTTGTTTGTGAAGACTTTGAGCGAGCTCACGACGAG
>CAUZRA010000181.1:0-4186 GCA_963582035.1 Vicinamibacteria bacterium
TAATCAAAAACTGACCAAACAGCTCATCTGGTGCCGGCAAGAGCTTTTTGTACCCCGTGTTATAGTGCGCGCGTGCCGCAGGACGAGATCACGGAAGCCGTGCTCTCTCGAGAAGAAGTTATTCGTTATTTAGAGGGCGGCGGCAGTCAAACGCAAGACCAAGCGCACGATGCGATCCACGGGTATCTGCAAGAACTTCGTACGACGCAGCGGTACAAGATGTACCGCGCTCTGCAGCACCCGTTGTATCCAATCCTCCGAAAAATTAAACGCGTACAAGAAGGCGTCGATGTTGTTCGCGCTGCAACCAATAATGGTCATGTGATTTATGCGTCCAATCACAAGAGTCATACTGACTATTTAGTCGAGCCACTCGTACTTGACGACAACGGGATTCGACCTCCAGTAATAGCCGCAGGTATTAATCTATTCGGGGGAGCGCTAGGTTTAATCCACAAACATGTGACTGGCGCCATTCCGATTCGACGAGAAACAAAAGACCCTGCTTATCTCGTCACACTCAAAGCTTACGTAGCCGAGCTCCTCCGTCGAACCGACCTATTCCTCTATCTTGAAGGCGGCCGTAGTTACAGCGGAGAACTGAAACCATTTAAAACACTTTTACTCCGTGCAGCAGTACAAACGAACCAAAGCGGTCTTGTCATTATTCCGACAGCCATCGCATACGATCTCGTCCTAGAGGATTTCATCCTGTCACGCCAAAAGGTCAAGCGAACACAGCGACCTTTCGGACGGGAAGTCGCGGAAATGATCCGCTATGCCGTTGGCTACCAATCTCGTGCAATCGTCAGCTTCGGTCAACCAATCACGATGGGAGACTACGACCCTGATGCGCGCCGTGACATGGTTCGCTTACAGCGTCGCGTTAGAGAAGCTGTCGGACGACTTTACAAAGTCTTGCCGACAGCACTAGTGGCGGCCTCACTCCGGCGCTCAATGGAACGAACCGAATTAGAAGACCGAGTTGACCAGCTCATTGAAACCTTAGAATCATCAAAAGCCAACCTCGATGTAACTTCAGGCCGAGCTGCAGTTGACGCAGCGATAGGGTTACTAGAGACCCGTGGAATTGTCGTCACTGACGGTTCACGCTATCGCGTGCGAGAACGCGCGGTAATCAGATACTACGCCCACACAATTGACCACTTGTTAAAGCACCGCGGAGAATCTTCGCACACACACTAGTCGTCTAAAGAGGCTAATCCACCCAATCCACTATGAAAACATTAGTGTCACCCTCTGAAGTAGCATCCCGATTCGATGCGAACACTAACTGAGAGCCGTCAGGTGAAAACATCGGAAACCCATCGAATGTTTCACTAAAAGTAATTCGCTCAAGTCCAGTACCATCGATATTCACCATAAAGAGATCAAAGTTTCGACCATCCTGATTGTGCCAATTAGAAGAAAAGATAACGCGCTCGCCATCAGGATGGAAAAATGGACCGAAACTTGCGCCGCCGAGGTCTGTAACTTGCGTGAGATTACTGCCGTCCACATCCATTACAAAAATCTCCAGCGCAGTAGGTCGCCAAAGGCCTTGGTCTAGTAATCGCTTGTAATCTTGGTATTCTTCACCATCAGGAATCTCACGACCACGGAATACAATCTTCGAACCATCCGCAGAAAAAAATGGTCCTCCGTCAGGTCCCTGACGATCGGTCAACCTTCGAACATTGTCCCCATCTCCATCCATCGAATAGATTTCCATATCGCCATCCCGAACGCTTGTAAATACAATCGTTCCATCCGGCCCAATCGTTGCTTCGGCGTCGTAACCAGGTTCGTTAGTCAGTTGAACCAAGTTATTGCCATCTTTTCCAACACGATAAAGGTCGTAGGTGTCATAAACAGCCCAGACATAACCCATTTCAAAACTAGGCGGGGGTGGGCATTCGACACCGCCAGCGTGTGTGGACGCGTACACGATGGATTCACCACTCGGGTAGAAATATCCGCAAGTAGTCCGGCCATTGCCCGTGCTAATTAATTCCATGTTCCCGCCGTCGAGGTCCATCCGATAAATCTGATCACACGGGACTCCCTCCCGTGTTGTCTGGAAAACTAACTCTGAGCCATCAGCAGAAAAATAGGCCTCTGCGTTCTCACCACCAAAGGTGAGTTGCCGCATATTAGAGAATCTCGGCTCTTGGTCTCCATTCGTCTCCACGGTCGATTCGATCATCTCCTGTTCGGTAACTTCTTCCACCGGGTCAGACCCACATGCACTCAGTGGGAGGCTAAACACCAAAACCAAGCGGGCAAAAAATCCTTGCCGAAGAAAGTTCATCCTGCCTTCCTTTCGTCTCTAAAAAAATTCGAACGAACAACTACTGACGGCCAATCATCTCCAAAAGACCAAGAGTCAGCCATGGTACATAAGTGATTAACAAGACACCAATCCCAAGAATGATAAGGAATGGCACTGAAGCTCGATAAACATCGAGTAACGGACGGTCAAATCGGTACGACGCAAGAAATAAGTTCAGTCCGACCGGTGGCGTCAAATAACCGAGTTCCAAGTTGGCGATAAAAATAATGCCCAGATGAACCGGATCGATCTCATACGCAGCGCCAATCTCACTGATGAGTGGAACAACGACAACGATGGCCGAAAAGATATCCATGATGCATCCGACAAGCAGCAAAAAAACATTAAGCGCCAACAAGAACAGCAATGGCGATTCGATGTGCGCCTGCGTCCATTCGAGAAGTCGGAACGGAATATCAACATCAACCATATAGGCCGTAAATCCTTTTGCAACAGCCAAAATGATTAACACACCGCCAATCAGTGCGATGCACTCACGAAATGCCTGCTGTAAGCCCTTGGCAAATGAAAAATCTCGATGGACAAAAGCCGTAATGACCAGCGCATAAAGCGCTGTAAGTGCGGACGCTTCGACCAGGGTCGCGCGGCCGCTGAATAGCGCACCCAACACAACAACCGGCAAAAGGAGTTCCCATTTGCCAATCCAGAGAGCTTCCTGAGCCTCTCGCCAGACAAAACGCTGACGACCAGCCCCGGTAAGCATCCCCTGACGCATCCCCCAAACTACGACCATCCCGATCAACAACAAGCCCGGGAGAAGTCCTCCTATAAACAAATTCTCCGGTGCGGTCTGCGCAACAATCGCGTACAAAATCAATGGCATCGCTGGCGGCAACAACAAACCCAAGGACCCGGATGCAGTCAGCAAACCGATCGAAAAGCGATCACCGTACCCATCCTTCAGCAAAGCGGGCAGCAACAACCCACCCAACGCCAAGATCGTCACACCCGACCCACCGGTAAAAACCGTAAAAAACGCACACACAACCGCACACACAACCGCTGTGCCACCGGGCATCCATCCAGTCACCGCGCGAAACACACGGAGCAACCGCTCAGAAGAATTACCCTGAGCAAGAATGAAACCAGTCAGCGTAAACAAGGGAATGGAGGGCAGGTGGGGTTCAGTAGCCAGCTCGTATGCAAACAGTGGAACATTGGCAGGGTCGAAGGCTTCCACCATCCACAAAAATGCAGCGGCACCGGCCAAGACAGAGAAAATCGGGGCGCCCGCAATCGCCGCAAGTACCAAGAGCACGACCCATGGCCAACCAGCTGTACCATCAAAGAACTCCCACGAATGGGCAAACCAAATACCGGCAATCAGACCAAGCATCGAAACTACCCTTGGCCACAAACTTCCAGCCCCCCAAGCCAACCGCCACGCGATGCATCCAAAAGCAGCGGGCAAAACCAGTTGAAACACCCATTGCGGAATTCCGAGGGCAATCTCACCGCCAAATTCCATTTCATCAGCAACAAAATCCAACGCGGCCCACGCCAACAATGCCGACACCATGGCTCCGACTGTTGCGGAAAAGGTCCGTGCGCCCGTTCTAAATATGCCTTCTGGAATAAAGGTGGCTGTTGACAAAGCAATCAACTTACCGCTGCGCGCCGCGACGCATGCGCCGATAAACCCTACCCATAGCGTCAGATGCTCAACAAAGGGAATGGAACCTGGAATACCACCAGCGACAAAAGGCCGTATGACAATTTCAGCCAACGGCAACAGCATCATCAGCGCCAGCGAGACCGACGCTAGCCACTCTTCAGCCGTATGAATCACACTGACGGCTTTGATTTGGCGGTCAGCGTCAGAGTCGAACGATG
>CAUZRA010000182.1:0-4184 GCA_963582035.1 Vicinamibacteria bacterium
TCTGTTCTTGTCCTCTCGCGGTCATCATTGGATTGTCGTACAACCGATGCTGATCCAGCGTCCATTCGATTAATCCGAGGTCTAACCTAGAGGCCTCAGCAAATTCGCTCTCCCAGTGATCCCAGGGAAAAGCCTGAATCTTCCCGTCGACCAACGGGGAAAGCCGGCCCTGCATAAAGCCCACGCGAGAAGCGAACACTAGAGCCCTTTTACAGACCAACCGCCATCCACCAAAATCTCCTGGCCTGTAACATAGGCCGATGCTTTCGAGGCGAGAAATATTGCGGCACCGGCGAGATCTTCCGGCTCACCCCAACGGCCCAATATGGTACGACGCATGCGTTCGTTGTGTGTGTCCGGGTCTTGATAACTTAATTCGGTCATCTTTGTGTGAACATACCCCGGCGCAATGCTGTTCACTCTGATTTGTCGCTTTCCCAAATCAACCGCTAATGCCCGAGTCATTGCGGTGAGTCCGCCTTTGGCGGCGACGTATCCGGGGTTATCTGGAAACCCCAATGTCGCATTAATGCTGGAAATCAAGATCACCGATCCAGAAGGTTTCATATACGGGGTAACACTCCCTACACATTGAAACGGGGCAACCAAATTCGTATTCACTGTTGTGGCAAAACGATCAGCTTCGGCTTGTGATGACTCCATGGCGGGTAAGGAAATCCCAGCCGCATGCACATAGATATCAATCTGACCGTGTTTATTACTGATGTCTGAACATAACCCTTTAAACCCTGCCTGATCGGTAATGTCTATGCTGCGGTACGAAACCCGATCAACTTCATCGATGGCCTGTGTTGGCGTGCGCCCAATGGCGATGACCGATGCGCCCGCTTGACCTAACCCGATCGCAATAGCCCGACCAATACCCCGAGATCCGCCAGCAACCAGGGCGACTTTTCCTTCTAAGGAAAATAGCTCGACCATGCTGTTGACTCGCATCATCCGTTGGAGCCCTGGACTACTCGACTTTTAAACGCCGCTGCACATAAGGCCAAATCTTCAGGGGTGTCGACCTGCAACGCACTCCAACTATCCATCTCATAAAGGCCCATGCGACCACCAAAACGGTAATTGTATGATCTCAACACCCAAGGCCTCATCACGTAGATCGACCCATTTTCTTCATACTGTTCCGGAAAATCCTGTTCGCGCCAACGCTCCGCCTGGTAATCGAAATTGACGGACCGGGGGATCTGTCCGTCCAACTTCCATACGTATTTGCGAAAGCGACTGACTGAAAATAACGAATCGAATTGCATTGTTCGAAATCTGTCGATGGCGTCGTCAATATCAGTCGGCCTTCTAAGCGGCGACGTACATTGAAGGAAAACGAGTTCATCCGGAACGTAATTATAAGTATCGGCTAACTCATCCAAAGCATGAATCAGTGCGCTTTCGGATGTAGCCGTTCCGTTTGAGAGCGCCGCGGGGCGCATCAATACCTCAGCACCTGCGCGTTGGGACACATCGGCAATCTCGTCGTCATCCGTCGATACGACCACACGATTAATGTGATTCGAATTCTGGGCTTGATTGACTGTATGAACAATTAACGCCTTACCACCTACCTCAAGAACATTTTTCCGGGGTATTCGCTTAGAACCGCCACGGGCTGGAATAATCGCAAGTGTCTTCATCTGTTTGAATCACCCGATGCGCCTCAGTTTGTCAATAATTGGGCGTTCCGAATCATAGATTCTGATATGTCCATCACCCAACGCAGCCTCAACAGCCCTAATGTCCCGAACAAGGCGTTGGATGCCTTGGGGTTCAACCGAAGCCGCCTGGTCACTGCCCCACATTGCGCGATCCAGTGTGATATGACGCTCGATCACGCAAGCCCCTACTGCGACCGCGGCGAGCGTGGTCCCCAAACCTGGTTCGTGACCTGAGTACCCAATCGGCACGGTCGGAAAACGTTTGCCAAGCGTAGCGATACCGCTCAGATTCAATTCCTCAAGCTTGGAGGGGTAAGTGGATGTGCAATGCAATAAAATCAGGTTCTTTTGATTGAGTACATCGACCGCATGTTCAATCATTGGCAAGTCGCTCATACCCGTCGAGAGGATCATCGGCCTGCCGGTTTTCCGATGGTGCATTAACAATGCATCATCGGTAAGGGAAGCTGACGCGATCTTGTAACACGGCGGATCAAATTTCTCGATAAAATCGACCGAATCCTCATCCCAACACGAGGCAAACCAATCGATATGGTTTGCTTTGCAATATCGATCAATTTCTCCGTAAGCGGCTTCATCGAACTCTAAACCGCGTTTTAGATCACCATTGGTCGTGCCGTAGACGCTTTCACGTGGAGCTGCGAGTTCCTCTGGCGTGTACACCACCTCCAGCGTTCGCTTCTGAAACTTGACCGCATTACAACCGCTCTGAACCGCCACATCAACGAGCTTCTTCACTATCTCCAACGACCCATTGTGATTGATACCGATCTCCGCAATGATGTAAATAGGGGCCATTCCGCCAACAGCCTGGTTTCCGATCGATACGTTCGTGGAGATCATCATTCATTGTCCTTGTCTATCTTGGTGGCATCTTATTATGCGTTTTCCCACGTTTAACAAATGGTAGTCAGCCCGACCAATTCATTAACAATATGTCCTGCAGCGACATCTTCTGAAAAATATTTCTCGTAGGTATTCCGCGCATTACGCTGAATTCTTAATCGCAATTCATTGTCCCGAAGAGCGTTTTCCAATTTTCTCGCCAACCCTCTTCCACTAGATGAGAGCAAACAATTAACCCCGTCTTCCAGCTCGGGAATCCCTTGTTGATTGGCTAAATGTGTCACCACGCAACATCCAAAAGCAAGTCCAGTTACGATACGAACCCTTATACCCAAGGTAATCGGTGTTGGCACAAATAACACGTGCGCTGAAAGAAATTCCCTATCTGCCGGATCGACCACTCCCCGCATGACAACGGTCGGCCGCTGATACAAGTGAGTTACATCATCCGGCACCTCTCCTCGTCCAACAAAATGCATTTCAAATGCACCTGTCCCCATCGCCTCTTCCAATGCTGGTAGCACCTCGCGACCGGTCAAACGCAGCCCCGCCCGGCTGACGGTTCCGTGTAAATCGCCGACTACCAGTATTTTCCTCTTGGCATTTTCTTCCTGTTGCCGGCGAGATAACCAATCGGGTCCCACTGGGTCGGCTACGGGCGTTCGCAAATACTGGCAGTCACTGATTCCGTGCTGTACCAGCCACCGACTGTAGTGCCCGGCAAATGCACCTCGCTTTTCACAACCGAGCAGAAGTCGTCGCATGAGGCGGGTATGGATCAACCTTTCTTCCCAATTCCAAACAACACTCCGCAAATAGGCCAACCCAAAAGGTGGGGGAGATTCTTTCCACCAACGGAAATACCCCGGGAGATGCGTCAGATCTCCAAATCCGGCCATAGTGGGGGGTCTCGAGAGACCATCCAGCGCTGCCAACGGCTCATAATGATATGCGAAACAAACGTCTGGCCCTGTTTCTCGAAGGAGGCGGTCAAGCGCATTTCGAAAGTGTGGAAACGGATGATAAAAATAACGGATATCTGGGTCCCGTAATCGATGATATCGAGTACACAGGCGCTGCAAGAACCGTTGCCCCTCGAGCACGCGATACGGTTCCTGCAAAGGAACATCTCGTAGGTCATATTCAAGAAGCTTTACTTCTGCTCCTAGATGTTCAACCGCCTCTTTGTTGATCTCTTTATAGCTCGTGTACGGATTTCTTTTAGACAAATCAAAAAGACTAATGACTGATACTCGATGCCCCTCTTTAATTAATTGCTTGATAATTGCGAAACAAGTTAGCGCTCCTCCGTGATTGCCCCTCGACGGCAATCCCATCATCAGAACAGCGGCATGCACAGTCAGATACCCAACACCGGTTGGAGAATTTCTTCATTGGTATCGCACCATTCCACGACATCAGCAATAATTTTTTCAAGAGCGATTTCAGGCTTCCATCCCAAATGTTCGTAGACATTCCTGTTATCAGTGACATAAATCGGCACGTCCCCAGGACGTTGTGCCGCTATCGAATCAATACTTATGTTTTTCCCTGTCGCTTTTTGACAGAGCGTGGTTAATTCCAACAGGGAAACTGCGTTATCGAGCCCTCCTCCGACGTTGAACGTTTGCCCCCTGACAC
>CAUZRA010000183.1:0-4170 GCA_963582035.1 Vicinamibacteria bacterium
TGTGCAAGAGAAACCAACTCGTCTGTGGTCGTTCCCATTGCCGACAAAACGACAACGATCCGTGGCTGAAACTTTTGGCTCCGAGCGATTCGCTCCGCAATCGCAGAAATCCTCTCGGGCGTGGCAACGGAGGACCCTCCGTATTTCTGGACAACGACGGCTGACGAAGCCCTCGTCATATCTGTCCTTGCCGATCGGTTATCTGGGTACGTAACTGATGAAGAAACAGTCCGACGTCGGTCACGATGCCAGCTGTTTGTGACGAGCCACGATCCGCCAATTTCGTAACAACGGCCGGATTGATATCCACGCACACGACCCGCACCGATGATGGCAACATGTTTCCAACACCGATGCTGTGTAGCATCGTTGAGAGCATGACCACCATCTTGACTCCCTCGAGCGCTTTAGCGTAAAGATTTTGGGCAACGATTAAATCCATGACGGTGTCAGGTAATGGTCCATCGTCACGAATACTGCCTGCGAGGACGTAATCTACCCCATGTCGAATCGTCTCATACATCACACCTGATTTTAGAATGCCTTGGTCGACAGCCGGCCGAAGACCGCCGGCTCGATTAATTGCATTGATCGCCCGCATATGATTTTTATGACCTTCTTCAACGGCCGAACCGGCATCAAGATCGATACCTAAAGAGGTGCCGTACAAGGCACGTTCTGCATCGTGCACCGCTAGCGCATTCCCCGCAAGTAAGACGTCGACGAAGCCACGCCTGATGAGTTCAGCGAAATGAGGTCCCCCGCCACTGTGCACCACTACCGGGCCGGCAACAAAGGCAATGCGACCGTCGTTGGCCTTGATTTCCTCCATCATCGTGATGATTTTTTTGACACTGACTTCAACGCGGCGTTCTGATGACACATCATTCATCATGAAAGCGAAACCGAGCCGATCGCGTTCTTGGAAATTGGGAGAAACACGAACGCCTTCAACGCCGCACACGACTTTGTCGCTGGCTGTAACGTCTCGTAATTTCAAACAGTGAGCCTGATTTCCATCGACGACGATCACCGCATCCATACGTTGGTTCTTGACTTCGACCCAATGGTCGCCGAGTCTAATTTCCGTCCGGTGGTTCGTTGTTGAATAGAAATCGTCCGGCACGCACGCTGAGCCTTCCGCTTGCCGCAGTGTCGCTTCCCGTTCTGGCTGTGAGTGACAGCCCAAAGGCATCAATACCTCAAGAAGCTCTACGAGCGCCTTTGGAGACTGTGCCGACACCTTAAGGCTCAGCTTTGAGTAGGCTTCGTTATCGCGACCGATGTCGAAGCGCAGGACCTCAAACTGACCACCACGCTCGATTACTCTGTCGAAGATGGCGTTGAGTAGCTGAGAGTCGACGAGATGACCTTCAGCCTCGACAATCTCGCTATGTAATACGTTGGACATACTAGCTGACAGTTCGTTCTTGCTCTCGGTCAGCCATAAACGTTTGGAATTCACGCAATGAACGTCCGAGCAGGGTTGGTTTATCGAGTCTGGGAGCAACGACCTCGGGTGTCTTGTAACCGTTTCCGGTAATGCATATCACGGTGCTTTCATTCTTTGGAATCCTGCCATTTCGTATGAGCTTGATCGCTACGGCTAAGGTGGTTCCGCCGGCAGGCTCAGTAAAGATTCCCTCTGTTCGCGCTAACAGCTGGATCGCGCCACAAATCTCCTCATCAGAGGCCGTGTCACCTGAACCACCTGAGCTTCGAATCGTATCTAAAACATGAAAGCCGTCTGCAGGGTTTCCGATCGCAATAGAACTCGCAATCGTGTCCGGTTTGACAGGTTCTGGATGCTTTGCGCCACTACGTAACGCATTGATCACCGGCGCACATCCTGCGGCCTGAGCCGCATGAATTGCCGGTGGCTCAGAATCCATTAGTCCAAGGGCATTGAGCTCATGAAATCCGCGTCCAATCCGTGGTAGTAGCGTGCCTCCTGCAACCGGGCACACAACATGTTTTGGAAAGCGCCAACCTAACTGCTCAACGATTTCAAATCCATAGGTTTTCGCGCCTTCCGCATAGTAGGCGCGCAGATTTATGTTCGCGAAACCCCATCCATACCGGTCGCCGATCTGCGTGCACAATCGATTAACATCGTCGTAATTGCCATCGATTGCTATTACATGCGGGCCACTAATGGCCGATCCGAGGATCTTCCCTGGCTCGAGGGTCTGCGGAATGAAAACAAAGCATTCCAGACCTAACCTAGCTGCATGAGCTGCTACGCTGTTCGCTAGGTTGCCGGTTGAGGCACAGCCGAAGACTGAAAATCCGAGTTCTATGGCCCGGGTTGCAGCGACGGGGACGACACGGTCTTTGTAGGACAGCGTCGGATGATTAACAGAATCATCCTTAATGTACAATTCTTCAACGCCCAGCTCTCGTTCGAGATTTCTGGCGCGGACTAGTGGCGTAAAACCAGAATCGAAGCCTGTGCGCGGCTCCCCCTGTATTGGTAATAACTCACGGTATCGCCATAAACTCGGTGGCCTTCTCCCAATGATCTCTCGGGTGACTGCCTTTTTTTGCCTGTCTCGATCATAGGTAACTTCGAGCGGCCCAAGGCACTGGTTGCAGACGTACAAAGCCTCTGGCTCGAACGGGGTGTCGCAGATCGAGCATTTGAGACCAGTTAAAAAACTCATGTTTCTCCCCGTACCAAAATTGGCATCCAAAATAAATCACGTGCGTGAAAATCAAAGCGCCGAATTTCACTGAGTGCATTACGTAAGGCGCTCGTGTTGCAGCGTTCTAACGTTATGACAAAAGGCAGTTCGCGTTTGGACCACCCGGGCTCTTGCAGGAGAGAATCAATATTGATGTCATGCGTTGCGAAGACCCGTGCGAGTTCCGAAATGATCCCGGGCCGATCGATAACGATAAAGCGAATGTAATGGGCCGAATCAAAATCAATCTGCGCTGAACCAGCTGGTGTCTGGGTTGGCCAATTTACCACGCGGGAATCACCTCGACTGATAGCAATTAGATCCGAGACGACAGCTACCGCCGTCGGATCTCCCCCGGCCCCAAATCCGGAGAATGCAGTTTCACCGCTGCGAACGCCATCGACCACTACTAGATTTTGGCTTCCTTCGGCGCGTGCTAGTGGCGATGCGTTCGGCACCAACATTAGCTGGACAGATGCCGAGATAGTCCTGTTCTCCACGTCTAGTCGTTCCACACGTGACACTTGTCTGACCGTACAATGAAGTCGGTCTGCATAGACAAAATCGATCGGATCAATTCCACGAATTGTGGTCGTCGGAATGCTGTCTAGTCTCACGGGGCAGCCTAATCCGATCGCCGACAGAATCGCGATCTTTGCTTGTGCATCACCTCCGTCAATATCCGCGGTTGGATCAGCCTCTGCAAAACCAAGTTGCTGCGCTTCTTCCAAGGCCTGCTCAAACGAGATCTGTGCGCTTTCCATTCGGGTCAAAATGTAATTACATGTGCCATTAAGCAGTCCGTGGATTCGAGTGAGAACATCTCCGCTTAGTCCTTCCTGTACTCCACGAATGACCGGAATACCACCACCGACCGCCGCTTCAAAGAGAAGACGGCAGTCGTTACTCTGCGCGGTTTCGATCAGCGACGACCCGGACTGAGCGACAACTTGTTTATTCGCAGTAACGACTGATTTGCCAAGTTCCAGCGCTTGGCGAATTAATTTTGTGGCCGGCTCAGTGCCTCCAATCAATTCAATGACGATTTCAACGTCTGACTTTAGAATGTCCTCAAAGGCTGACGTCCAGATCACATCATCTGGCACCCAATCTACTCGTTTTCTCTCGACATTCCGATTACAGATGGATGCCAATTCGACGTCATGATGGCTACCCTCTGTCAGTATTCGAGTGACGGACTGGCCGACCGTTCCGAATCCGATTAATCCAATTTTGGTCACTGATCTATCTCTGTTTTTACGCGTACGAAGAAAAAGGTCATCACCCGACCTTGGATGATGACCTGCCTGATTTCGTTTGTCACGCTGGTTACATCATCCGCTGCTCGACCGCGTGCCGGTCGGTGTCTCTACGGTGTCTCGGGGCGGAGCAATAGACCTGTTTTTCATCAGCAAGTTTTGCGACGTAAGTAACCTTATTTTATACCGTGTGCCCGTACTTTACGTCAAACGCGCACTGAACGGGG
>CAUZRA010000184.1:0-4158 GCA_963582035.1 Vicinamibacteria bacterium
TCAGCAATGCTGCCATGAAGTGGGCTGGATAATTCGCTTTCAGGTATCCGGTCTGATAGGCCAGTAGCGCGTACGCTGTTGAATGACTCTTGTTAAAGCCATACCCTGCAAAATACTCCATCAGGTCAAAAATCTTTTTGGCTTTAGCTTTTGGTAAATCATTTGCTTCTGCGCCAGTAATAAACTTCTCTCGTTGCGCCTCCATAACAGACGCATCCTTCTTCCCCATTGCCTTTCGCAGCACATCAGCTTCGCCAAGCGTAAAACCACCAAGGTCACTGGCAATCCGCATTACCTGCTCCTGGTATGCGATTACACCGTATGTATGCTTCAAAATGGGCTCGAGCTCTGGAAGAAGGTATTCAATTGCAACCTTGCCATGTCTCCGCGCGATAAAATCGTCGACGACTCCCCCTCCTAAAGGCCCCGGTCGATACAATGCATTTAGTGCGATGAGATCGTCGAATCGTTGCGGCCTAGCTTTTCGAAGGGTTTCACGCATGCCTGAGCTTTCGAACTGAAACACGCCCAGCGTCCGCCCTTCACTAAATAAACCGTAGGTCTTCGCATCATCGAGCGGAAGGTCCTCCAATCGCACTTCTTCGCCAATTGTTTCCTGGATATGGGCGACAGCGTCCGTCAGTAATGTCAATGTGCTCAACCCGAGAAAATCCATTTTGAGCAGACCAACCCGCTCGACGTCTTTCATAGCCCATTGCGTCGTAATCACATCTTTTCGGATATCTCGATACAGCGGTGCAAATTCCGTAATCGGTTTTGGTGCGATCACAACGCCCGCGGCATGCACAGACGCATGCCTTGTCACTCCCTCCAAGCGGCGCGCAACACGTAGTAATTCATCGACATTACTGTCGGTCTGTTTCATTTCCCTCAAGGGAGCACTTTCGTCCAGCGCTTTATCCAATGTCATGCCCAACGTTGGTGGGATCTGCTTGGCAACTCGATCGACGTCAGCGTAAGACATCCCGAGCGAACGCCCAACGTCGCGCACCACCGCTCGCGCCTTCATTGTTCCGAACGTAATGATCTGCGCGACATTTTCACGACCATATTTCCGGGTCACGTATTCGATGACCTCGCCACGCCGCCTTTCACAAAAATCAATGTCGATATCCGGTAATGACACGCGTTCCGGATTGAGAAATCGTTCAAAAATAAGATCGAATTCCAAAGGATCGACATCCGTTATTTTTAGACAATAGGCCACCAAGCTACCAGCGGCTGAGCCTCGACCCGGGCCGACGGGAATACCATGTTCTCTGGCATACCGAATGAAGTCCCACACAATCAGGAAATATCCCGCAAAGCCCATACGCTGAATCATTTCGATCTCGTAATCCAGGCGGTCCTCATACTCCGAAAGGCTATGGATCAGGCTTTCTCTTTCAACTAACTGTTCCAATCGCCTTCTGCGTTCGCCAAAGCCTTCGCGTGCGACATGCGCAAAATATTCATCCAGTTGGTACGGCTCCGGCACGTCAAAGTTTGGAAGATGATGGGTCGTCCCACTTAGATCCACATCACACCGTTCTGCTATCGCTACCGTGTTCCGAAGTGCCTCGGGATAGTCACCAAACACCTCTGCCATCTCCTCTGGTGTCTTGAGGTAGAACTGATCTCCGTGGTATCTCAGGCGCTTGGCATCCGTCACAGTCTTTCCGCTGCCAATACACAACAAAATATCGTGTGGATGATGGTCATCCTGTCGCAAATAATGCACATCATTCGTGCAGACGAGTGGCAGCGAAAGATCACGGGCAATTGGCTGTAGCCCCTTATTGACAATTCGTTGGTCATCAATCCCTTGGTATTGCATCTCCAAGAAAAAATTATCCTTACCAAGGATGTCCCGAAATGATCCTGCGGCGGCCTTCGCTTCGGCTGCCTGATCTCGACAAATCTTTGTCGCCACCTCACCCTTCAAACAACTACTGAGGCCAACCAGTCCCTCAGCATGTTCTGCAAGCAGTTCCTTATCAATCCGAGGTTTATAGTAGAAACCATCCGTATAACCCGAGGACACCAGCTTGATCAGGTTGTGATAGCCAACTTTATTCTCCGCAAGTAAGACCAGATGATTCTGCGTGTCACCAGGTGTTCCACTCCGGGCCAAACGACTCCCATTCGCCACATAAACCTCACAGCCGATCAGTGGTTTAATGCCGCGTTTCCGTGCCTCATCATGAAATGAGACTGCTGAGAACAAATTCCCGTGCTCAGTCACCGCGACGGCGGGCATCTTGAGCGCTTTTATTTCGTCAAGCATCTCACCGATCCGACACGCACCATCTAAAAGGGAGTATTCGGTGTGTAAGTGGAGGTGCACGAAATCCGCCATTATTCCCACTCAATCGTGGAGGGTGGCTTAGAGCTAATGTCATACACCACGCGATTGATCCCCTGAACTTCATTAACAATACGGTTCGAGAGGAGAGCTAAAAGATCATGCGAAAGCCGTGCCCAATCCGCGGTCATTCCGTCTCGACTCTCAACCGCTCTTATTGCGAGTGTGTATTCATACGTCCGCTCATCGCCCATCACTCCGACACTCCGAACGGGCAGTAGCACCGCAAATGACTGCCAAATCTGCCGATAGAGCCCCGCCCGCTTGATTTCCTCACCGACAATCGCGTCAGCCTGCCTAAGCAAATTGAGTCGGTCAACCGTAATTTCTCCGAGAATACGAACCGCCAGCCCTGGTCCAGGAAACGGCTGTCGCCAGACAAATTCGTCCTCGAGACCAAGTTCTTTTCCAAGCAGTCGCACCTCATCTTTGAACAGCTCCCTCAAAGGCTCGACCAGCGTAAACCGAAGGTGCTCTGGTAATCCCCCAACGTTATGATGGCTCTTAATCGCGGCGGACGGCCCAACCACCGATACGCTTTCAATCACGTCCGGGTAAAGCGTTCCTTGAGCTAAAAAATCAAACTCATCAATGCGCTTGGCCGCTTTCTCAAAAACTTCAATAAAGATCTTCCCTATTATTTTTCGTTTCTGTTCCGGATCGGTAACGCCCGCCAATCCGTCCAAGAATTCCCTAGAAGAATCTTCGTAGACCACAGGTAATTGCATGTGTGTCGTAAACCGCTCCTCGACTTGTTGCCGTTCGTTAAGCCGTAGCAACCCATTGTCAACGAAGATACATGTCAGTCGATCGCCAATCGCTCGATGTATTAGCAGAGCCGCAACGGTTGAATCAACCCCTCCGCTCAACCCGCAGACAACCCGCCCTTCGGCACCGACCGTCTCCCGTATTTTCTCTGTCGCTTCCTCAACAAAAGAAGACATCGTCCAATCACCGCGGCAATCGCACACCCCCGCAAAATTCTTCAAAATGGTCGCCCCGTGGTCGGTATGGACGACCTCTGGATGAAACAAAAGCCCGTAACGTTTCCTTTTTGTGTCAGCCAGCGCCGCGACGGGCGCGTTCGGACTCGTAGCAAGAACTTCAAACCCAGGCGGCACCTCACGGACAAAATCACCGTGGCTAGCCCAAACTTTGAGCTCCCTGGGAATTTCGTTAAAAAGGTCCTGTTCGCCGTCAGCCGTAACACTCACCATGGCAGGCCCATACTCACGCTCAGCTGCGACGCCGACCAGCCCCCCGTAGTGATTCGTTAACAGTTGCATCCCATAACAAATACCGAGAACCGGTACATCTAGGCCAAAGACAGCCGGGTCACATTTTGGCGCACCAGCTTCGGATAGACTCGCTGGCCCGCCCGACAAAATGATGCCTTTCGGACGTTTCGCCGCGATCTCTTCTGCGGGGGTCTTGAACGAAACGATCTCTGAATAGATCGACAATTCACGCAATCGACGCGCGATCAGCTGTGTGTATTGGGAGCCGAAATCGAGAACAAGTATCGTCTGATGTGTCACGTGCCCGTGAGGTAGTGTCATATTATAGCCGTGTGACCGCACGTCATACGTACTTCCGTTATCTCGTCGGTATCTGGGCGGTCATAGGCCCCGCGATGTGTTCGTCAGACACCGCTGAGGTTTTAGCGCAAGAAGAATTGCTTGGACCATCACCTGTCGTCCCTGTTGACATTGCTTGGTTACTCGATCTGAAGCAACCCGCCAGTCGACCGCCTGCAATCGATGATGACCATATCTTTATACCTCTCGTCGACG
>CAUZRA010000185.1:0-4146 GCA_963582035.1 Vicinamibacteria bacterium
CTGCCTCGGCACCGTGCACCGGCAGAATGCACGCTCAGTTACGCAATTCGAACTTTTACCACAGCCCCCTGACATGCGCGCGCCTGACAACCCTTGGCCTTTGTGGCCGCACATCTTCCGCATCTCGCCGGCTCACGAAGAAGGGGGAGAGCGTACCTTTTCAGTTTCCACCGATAGTTTTTCAGGAACCGATGGACGAGTCAGTAAACTCCATGGCACAAAAGTAGAGATTATCCGCGAAGATGGTCGCATGTCGTTCAAACCAGTACCCGATAGTGGATTCAATATGGACGTCGACCTCGTACTACTCGCCATGGGATTTGTCGGACCAGTGCGTGAGGGTCTCCTGGCAGAACTCGACGTCAAACTCACAGAACGTGGCAACGTGTGGCGAGACACGAACTGGATGACGAGTCAACCGTCTGTGTTTGCAGCCGGTGACATGCAACGTGGTCAGTCACTGATCGTATGGGCGATCGCCGAAGGACGGAGTGCTGCTCGAGGTATTGACACCCACTTAATGGGCTCGTCGACTCTTCCGGCACCTGTCTAGAAGAAACAATACGGCGCACGCTGAGCGGCTGTAGTCTTCGAACCAGCTCGCAGGCGTTTTTCGGAAATCGGCAAGCATGTTAATGAACGACAACCACTATCCATGTCGATAACAAAACCTTATAAGTTTTCAGCTGATTCCTCTGCTCTGAGGATGCTTACCAATATCAACCAAGCATTAAGTGCCGAACGCAATAGTCGGGCCGGGTTGCAGCGGGTTTTAGACATTCTTGATCATGACTATGGTGTACTGAGAAGTGCAGTCGTCGTTGTCGACCCGAATTCCAACCGATTACGAGTTGAAGCATCCTGCGGAATAGACGGAAAAGGCCGTCGGGCTGAGTGGAATACTGGCGAAGGTATTACCGGGCAGGTAGCCGATACCGGCAAACCGATTGTGCTGACGCAGATCAGTCAAGAACCAACGTTTTTGAACCGAACAGGACCACGCGACCAAGGCTCTCGTTCAGAAACTAGCTTTATTTCTGTGCCGATTCCGGGAGCCAAGAAACCAATCGGCACCTTAAATATCGACCTAAACTTTGAGAAGTCTCGTAATTATGATTACGACCTCCAAGTGTTCCGCATCGTCGCTAGCATGCTGGGACAGGCGCTTCGTTTAAAAGGCGCTTCCGAAGCCATCGTATCCGCGCTCAATGGAGTCACAGCAATAGAACGCCAAAAACTGGTTCAAGAAAATACAAGCCTTAAAGCTGAACTCAAAGAAAGGTACGACTTCTCAAACATTGTCGGCACCAGTGGGCCCATGCGGAAGGTGTATGAACAAATTGCGCAAGTCGCTACCAGTAATACGACGGTGCTTGTCCGAGGCGAATCTGGGACTGGTAAGGAACTCATCGCCAATGCACTCCACTACAACTCTCCTCGAGCAAAACAGTCGCTTCTGAAAGTCAGTTGTGCAGCACTCCCGGATTCACTTATTGAAGCAGAACTGTTCGGTCACGAAAAAGGCGCTTTCACCGGAGCAACTGCACGAAAGAAAGGACGCTTCGAACTAGCAGATGGGGGTACTCTTTTTCTCGATGAAATAGGTGATATCAACCTATCAACGCAAGTGAAATTACTGCGTGTACTTCAAGAAAAAGAATTTGAGCGATTAGGTGGTACCACCTCAATTAAATCCAACGTGCGCCTGATCGCAGCCACAAATGCTGACCTTGAAAAAGCCATCGCCGCAGGCACATTCCGAGAAGACCTGTACTATCGTCTCAATGTTTTTACTATTTTTGTACCTCCTCTGAGAGAACGTAAGCCAGATATTCTTTTGCTTGCGGACACCTTTCTTGAAAAATACTCGATCGAACACGGCAGGACTATTAAGCGGATCTCTACTCCCGCGATCGATATGTTGATGGCATATCACTGGCCAGGAAACGTTCGTGAACTCGAAAATAGTATTGAGCGGGCAGTGCTCGTTTGTGACGAAAACGTGATTCATGCTCACCATCTCCCCCCCAGCCTGCAAACTGGAGAACAGTCCGGCACAACCACGAGGATCACACTAGCCGAAGCTGTAGCCTCGTACGAAAAGGACCTTATTCAAGACGCCCTAAAAACTACTCGGGGAAATCGCGTGCAGGCGGCTCAATTACTCGATTCCACAGAACGCATTGTCAGCTACAAAGTGAATAAATACCGGATAGATTGCCGGCGTTTCCGATGATTCAGTTTATTTACATTTTTGTATGTATATTAGAATTAAATACATTTTTGTATGATCTAATCTGATCAAATACGGCCATATTTACTTAGCTAAAGCCGTAATATTGTTCTAATTTCACTACCGAACAAGCTAATTATCTTGTTTTTAAAAACAATAACGACACAAAACACTCAGTTATTTCTATTATTCTACATTTTTGTATGAATAATTTATTTATATACAGTTTTGTATATTAATACCAATCTACAAATTTCCAAAAGGACGAAAATAGCTAGTAAATAATGGATCTTTGCATGCGGTTACCAGCTCTCTCTGTCCTGGCACAGATATTGCTTTAGAACATATGTAGTGCGGATTTGATCCGCATCAGGAACTCGGGGAGATAGCACATGAAACTTATAACGGCCATTATCAAACCGCACATGCTCGATGACGTGCGGGACGCACTCGCAAAGGGGAGTATTCAGGGCCTTACCGTCACCGAAGTCAGAGGGTTTGGACGCCAAAAAGGGCACACTGAAACCTATCGAGGCGCTGAATACTCTGTCGACTTTGTGCCCAAAATAAAAATCGAACTTGTGGTAGATGACGAACAAGTCGACGGAGCTGTCGCCGCGGTCAGTGATGCAGCACGAACAGGTGAAATCGGCGACGGGAAAATATTTGTCAGCGACATCGTTCAAGCGATCCGCATCCGCACCGGCGAGGCTGGCTCAGCCGCGCTCTAGATAAGTAAGGACAACGCTATGAAAAAAGTATCGCATCAATCACACTTCCTACTTCCTGCTGTGCTCGCCTTGGTGCTCCTGCCCCAGGTCGCGTTTGCGCAGGATGTCTCCGCGGAGATGTTTACCGTAAATAACACCTGGATGCTAGTAGCCACGTTTCTCGTGTTTATCATGCACCTCGGTTTTGCCTGCCTCGAATCAGGGCTAACTCAAGCCAAGAACACTGTCAATATCCTCTTCAAGAACACCGGGGTCGTTGCCATCGGTTTGCTTACCTACGCCATCTGCGGTTTTAACCTGATGTATCCGGGAGACTTTTTGTTCGCCGAAGCCTTTGGTTTTGCTGGACCGGGAATCGACCCTGGAGTAGACGGCAATACCATCGCTTACGCTGACGGGGCTTACACGTATTGGACTGACTTCATCTTCCAAGCCATGTTCGCTGCTACAGCCGCCACGATTGTCTCCGGCGCTGTCGCCGAGCGGATAAAGATAGGTCCCTTCTTACTGTTCACGACGGTCTACGTTGCATTCATTTACCCAATCGCAGGTTCCTGGAAATGGGGTGGGGGGTGGCTTGACCAAATGGGCTTCTACGATTTTGCCGGATCTACTCTCGTGCACTCGGTAGGAGGGTGGGGAGGTCTCGCCGGAATCATCATCCTAGGTCCACGTCTCGGTAAATACGTTAATGACCAGATCAAACCGATCGCTGGCCATAGTATGCCGCTCGCAACCATCGGCATGTTTCTGCTCTGGCTAGGGTGGTTCGGGTTTAATGGTGGGTCAGTACTGAGCGCTGACCCTGAACTCGTGTCACTGGTATTCGTGACAACCTCTCTTGCTGCCGCGGCGGGTGTGATGGGCGCCATGGGAGCATCGTGGATGGCGCAACACAAACCAGACTTGTCGATGGTTCTAAACGGATCTCTTGCTGGTCTTGTTGGAATCACAGCTGGCGCAGACGTCGTTAGTGTTATGTCAGCGATCATTATCGGCCTTGTCGCCGGTGTCATTGTTGTGTTCTCGGTCCTTGCGATTGACCGAGCAAAGCTTGATGACCCGGTAGGAGCTGTGTCAGTTCACTTGGTATGCGGCATCTGGGGCACACTCGCGGTCGGTATATTCAGTGCCGATCACTCCTTCGTAACCCAGTTGATAGGAGTGCTGGCATACGGTGCG
>CAUZRA010000186.1:0-4130 GCA_963582035.1 Vicinamibacteria bacterium
AGCCGCTCAACCGCCTGCCCAGCACAGTCAACTAACCATTTGCTGGCAAGGCCCCGGCCGGGTAATTCAATATCACCCTCAATCTCCAACAACGGTTCGAGTACAAAACGACGCTCATGCATACGCGGATGCGGCACAGTCAATTCCGTTGATTGTTGTTGGAATCCGCCGAATAACAACAAATCTAAGTCAATCCGCCGAGGCCCGTTTCGCCTTGTTGAGCGCTGACGCCGCCCCTTGAACTCGATGAGCTGTAGACAGTGAAGCAATCTAACAGGGGACAACAGCGTTGTGACTCGCACCACGGCATTGAGAAAATCAGGCTGTTGAAGAAAACCAACCGGAGCACTTCGATAACACGATGAAACCGCCTCAATCGACATCTGGTTGCCACTGTGCAGTGCATGCAGCGCACAACGAATTCGATCCCGCGGAATATCCAGGTTAGCACCCAACCCAATCCATGCTTGACTGTAACTCGCGTCGCTCACTTGACCGATCGACGGTGACGCTTCCTGCGACGCCCGCTCCCGCGGCCTCCAGCTAGGTCGTTTATCATCTGTACTCGACTCGCAATTGATACCTTTTGAATATCCGTCCACCAATTCGAAACCGTTTGATCTGCACTACCCGATGCCGCACGCAGCAGGTAAAAATCATAAGCTGCTCGGAATCGGCGATGTTCCAATAACCGAGTTACCATATTTTTTCGGCGTTTTTCCAAGTGGCGTTGCATATCCCAAATGTCGAACATCACTGCAGTCACACGCCGCGGAATGGTAAGCCGCGACTGTGCACCTGCCAGCACCACAGAAATCGCACGGTGTAAAGACTGCACGGGCGCTCCCCCTTCCTCAGTGAATCGAGATGCTTGATCGCACACCGCGCGCCAGAAAAATACCGCATAGAGAAATGCCGCGTTGAGCGGCTTTCCCATTCGAACCCGATCATCAGTACTACGCAAGGCCAGCATGACTAATCCAGTTTGGCTTTCAATATCCCCCGCAGAATGATGTTGCGTTATTTCAGGGAGTAATTCAGCAACAAAACCGTAACGATGCATCAAACGGAAAGCGGGTTCAGCGTATCCGTTCTGCAACAGCTTAAGACTCTCGTCGAACAGACGAGGTGGCGGAACCTTCTGTAGAAGCAGCCGGGCATCTGGCATTGCCGCTTCAGTACCCGCGTCCAACATAAGACCCAGTCGCGAGGCAAATCGCACTGCACGCAATAATCGAACAGGGTCTTCCTGGAATCGGCGGGCTGGTTTACCGATCATTCGCAAGATGCCTGCGTTCAAGTCCTCAAACCCACCAACGTAATCCAACAATACGCCTTCGACTGGATCGTAATAAAGCGCATTAACAGAAAAGTCACGGCGCCGCGCATCACTGTCACGATCCCCAAACACATTATCCCGCAAGATTCGGCCATCCCCTTCACTCACCTCATAACCATCGTCACCGACATTCGGCAACGCACGATAAGTAGACACTTCCACAACCTCGCGACCGACCCGAACATGGGCCAAGCGAAAACGACGACCAATTAAACGTGCGCGGCGAAACAAGTTTTGAATAGTGTCTGGCTCTGCCTCAGTGACGACGTCAAAATCCTTAGGACGGTGCCCTAACAAGAGGTCTCGCACGCAACCACCTACCAACTCTGCTGAAAAGCCCGCCGCCTGAATGGTGTCGACAATTTTGAGCGCCCCTGGACTAACATCGGAAGGCGATAACCCATGCTGACGCGCATCAATCACGCGCGGCTCAGACAGGACTCGGTGGCGACTCTTTGTCAACGTAGTACCTCACCCGACCGACAGACCGTATAACCCGAATGATGACCCATTAGGCTGAAAAGACCATATTGCAACCAAACGGCTATGCTAGCATCACGAGAAGCTGTCACTTAATCTCTTGCTCCCTTCGTCTAGCGGTTAGGACGCTGGCCTCTCACGCCGGAAACAGGGGTTCGATTCCCCTAGGGAGCGCCACATGACGCCATTTTGTGCCGGCGGAATATAGCTCGCTATACCGAATCAATTGGAATCTGATAACCATGAACGAGCGTATTTGTTTCATTCGCCATTCCTACCACCGCCATTAATTCCCCGAACATCGCATCTGTCATGCCTTTTGAACTCGCCGATGCAGTGTGTGAGCGAATACAGTAAGTACAGTTGTTGGTCGCACTCACTGCAATGTAAATCAACTCTTTGGTTAAAGAATCCAACGCACCTGGGCCCATGATCTCTTTCAAACTGGTCCAAGTTCTGCGCAGCGTGACTGGATCATTGGCCAGATATTTCCAGAAATTGTTCACGTCTTGTACGCCTCGGGCCAGTTTAATCTCGTCATAGATTTCACGCACTTCGATTGACGCATGACTGTATTCAATAGGATTAGGACTTGCCATTACTACCCTCCGAGAGGCTTATCAGGTGAATTTTTTTCTCGCCCTCCAAGTAGAGAAACTAAGGCGAAAAGTGCACAACCTATTCCGACAAACAAACCAAGGCCGGCGCCGAAACCTCCCGTAAGATCGTACAACACACCAAGCGCCACAGGTCCTGCGACACCACCGAACTCTGCCGCTGAGAAGAAGAGTCCAGTAGCTGTACCAGCGCGGCTTATACCAACATCTGGCAATTCGACCATCGTGAGAATCAAAACTGTCATCATTGAAGCAGCGGCAATGCCGTGAAACGCTAAACCAGCCACTAACCCAGGGCCCGTTGACGTTGTTGCATAAAGGGCGCAGCCAACTGCGACTGAGAGAAACAGTCCTCGCAAGACCTGATGCCGATGTTGCGGTATTGCCAGACGAGGTATCACCAAGGCGCCCATTATGCCGACTACCACCGGCATTGCGGCCCAATAACCCGCCTCATCAGTCGTCATTCCGCCAACACGCAATAACTCTGGCAACCAGTTACCCAGTCCATGGGTGATGATCAAGACACCGACCCCCATCATCATCAACAGACGAACATCGCGCAACGCCAGCAATTCCATTAAATCGGATAATCGAACACGTTTGGTGATCGATTGAACCCAAGGACTCCCTGCAACTGTTGCTAATACGATCCAAATGGCAGTGGCTAACACAGTGATTAATCCCCAAACCCGCAATACCAAACGCCAATCGTGATCAAGCCAAGGCATAAATACGGAGTTCGTTAAAGTGAAACACACAATCATTCCTAGACCGGGACCGGTAATATAAATACCCATTGCAAGACCTCGTTGGGGGCCCTGAAACCATTGGCCAACGACCTTTGGCGCTCCGGCTGACACAATGGGGCCCCCCAATCCGAACAGCCCCACGGCGATGAACAATTCCGGGTAAGTCACGGCGTAACTTCGCAATAAAGCCGAAGTTGCCATCAAGACACCCCCCAAAACCAGCGCACGACGTGCACCAATCTGGTCAAGCAGCATCCCGCACGGGATGGCGGCCACGATAAACACCAACTGCCAAGCGCCAAGTACAGTACCCATCTGAGTGTGACGCATCCCAAGATCTGATTCGATCACTTCGACCAATGGTGCGAGGCTGGCCATGTTCAGACCAAATGCGAAGTACAAACACCACACACCCGCAAGCGGCAACCATCTTCGGTACAACCTTTCTCCGTGCCCTGCCTGATCAGACATTCTCGAATCAGTCATAGGTCAGTTAATGCAGCATCCTCATCCGATGACGAACAAGAACCAGTCCCTCAATAACCTAGCCTGAAAACACGCACTTCACGACCCTCGCATTCAGGTTCGTTATCTACGATTTCAGAGGGAAAGCCCGGCGCGAATAGGGTTTCCCCACAGGCCTCTTCCAAGGCGACAACAATGTTCGGTGACCAAGCCCTCTCTCCCAGGCGCGACTTCGCCTGCCTAAACAATTGTAGTACTCGGGGTGAAAGCTCTAGTGGTATTGCGGCCCGATCCGCTAAATCCTGAAAAAGTCCCATGTCTTTGACAACCAGATCCATCGTGAAATTAATATTGCGACTACCGTTTAGAATGACCTGGCTTTCCGTCTCATGGACAAACGAATTGCCCGAAGAAATACGAATCCCCTCATAGGTGGTCGCAAGATCCAGCCCTGATTTCTTTGCGGTCATCATGGCT
>CAUZRA010000187.1:0-4124 GCA_963582035.1 Vicinamibacteria bacterium
CGCGTGTTGGAACCCGATGGTCACTTATTGCTTAGACTATATCTCATTCCGTCCACAACTCCTGAAAGCGACAAACAGTAACTGAATCCTCGTTGTTTCCCGAAAAGACATTCAGTAATAAGACCCTGTCAATCAATCGAGTATCTTGTGCGGCACTGTGCCCACCTACACTTATCAGATAAGCCAAAATATGGTGGGCGGTACAGGACTTGAACCTGTGACACCCGGCGTGTAAAGCCGGTGCTCTACCACTGAGCTAACCGCCCATCGAACCATACGACTATAGCTTGACCAATCAAACCGCGAGCAAACAAAGCATCGCAACCGATACTAATAATCCTAATAAAGACTGATGCTCTCTGTTCTCGCGAACACGACGAACACTGAACCGTCGAGCAGCTACTGGTGATGTCCCCGCAACATACCGAGCGTGTGTCTCACCAAAATCTGCACTTAATGTAGCTTCCTCAAGTCGGACCGCAACGGTAATCATCACCGTGAGGTACCCCAATACTGCTACCGCTACAAATAGCGACGCGGCAGCAACCACAAAACCCAATCCAAGCAGTGCTGAACCGGCGTAGAGTGGATGACGGACCAAGGCATAGGGTCCGGAGGTAGTGACCTCTTGACCTTTGATTAGATGCCCAGCCGCCCACACACGAACCGATTCACCAAGGACAGCTATCGGTACGCCCATCAATATCGACTGCCATGTTGGACGTGCAAACGCAAAGGCAGCAGCCGCAACTATAAAACCAATTGCAACTCGCCTACGGGCTATGCGAAAAAGAACATGTAGCGTCGGATTAGATTGAAGATCAAGCATCAGCAAATACACCAGACAAACTTCGATCGACGGCGGCACAGACATCTCCGACGGTCACATCCTCAAGACACCATGTCGAGTTCTCACATCGACGCACTACCCCAACAGCACCACGATTCGGATAGCGCTTCAGGCATTGACAGCCGCTTGATGCTGACACGACTTCATCTCGAGAAGACCATGGCCCATTGCGCTCTGGGTTACTTGGACCATAAATACCAACAACTGGAGTCCCAAGCGCACCAGCTATGTGAAGCGGTCCCGTATCACCAGAAATAAAGAGAACACCCGCCTTAATTACAGATGCAAGTTCAACAAGCGTCGTTGGAGGAGCTGAGACGGCTGCTCCATCGGACGATGCGACCACTAAATGCATACGTGCCTCGTCTTCTTTAGAAGACGAGTTCCATACGACAACTGTACGCAAACCGTGTCTATCACGAATATAAGCCGCTACAGCTCCAAAAGACTCCGCTGGCCAACACTTATTTACCCACGCAGCATTTGGATTAAGTAAAACAAATGGATTGTTTCTGCTGCCAAAACGTGCGTAAATTTCATCTACAATTGCAACGTCTACAAGCTCGAACGGAAACGTATAGCTTGTATCCTTAATGTTTAAGGCTGTCAGAATACCAAGGTTTCGTTCAACTACGTGAACCGGAGAACCTGGGTCCGCTTCTTCTCTATACAACCATTTAGCCCAAGGTTCCCTCAAAAATGGTTTAGGAAATCCAATCACCCGAGTCGCACCGCTAAATCTGGCCACAACTGCAGATTTGACCAATCCTTGCACGTCGAAAGCAATATCGTAATTACATAACTGAAGCTCGCGTCGAAGCCTAAACCACGCCGAAATAGTCGAAATGTTCTTGGACCTGAGTACAAACACATTATCGATGACTGGCACCATCGCCAAAAGCGGGGCAATGGCCTCATCTACAACCCAATCGATCACGGCGTCAGGATAATGACGACGAATTGCGACAGCGACAGGTATCGTATGAACCACATCGCCGAGGGAGCTAAGGCGGACAATCAGAACACGCATGGTGTGACGTTCTCGTCAAAAGGTCACGATTCGATTCGATTAAGCAGATTACGCGTCGAATGATTCTTTGGATCTCCCACAATAGCTGTTCGTCCACCATAAGCCCGCACAACATCACGTTCAGGCACCGTCTCGACCGTATAGTCAGTCCCCTTACAATGCACGTCGGGCAGAATCGACTGGAGCAATCTCTTGACCGTCCCTCCCTCAAACACCACAACGTAGTCGACCATGTCGAACGCTGCAATAATTTCTGCGCGCTCAACCGCAGGCTGAAGAGGTCGTCCTTCACCTTTCAACTCTTGAACAGATACATCATGATTCACGCCAACGATCAGCACATCAGCTTCAGCCGCTGCCCCTTTTAAATAACGCACGTGACCCACATGTATAAGATCAAAACATCCATTCGCGAGCGCAATGGTTCGACCTTGCTCACGCACAGCGGGAACAATCTGTTCTAGTTCCGATTCTGACACGACGATACCCATCGTTTCCGTCATCCCTCACGATCGCGGTCATCACGGATCGCCGCGATCAATTCATCGCGCGAAACAGTCGCCGTTCCGCGCTTCAGCACCACTAAACCACCAGCATAGTTCGCGAGGCACGCAGCCTCATACAACGACGCGCCTGCGGAAAGCGCTAACGTAAGAGTCGCGATTACAGTATCGCCAGCACCAGTCACGTCGGCCACTTCATCCGAGCCATAAATTGAAATGTGATCAGTGCGACGACCGGGGACAAAAACAGCCATCCCGCGACTACCCCGAGTAATCACAACACCACGAGCACGCGTACGTTTTAAAAGTAAACGTCCAGCGGTCTCGAGTTTTCGAGGGTTATCATCAATCGAAATTCCCAGGCTCGCTTCTACTTCAGCTTGATTAGGCGTACACGCTGTGCAACCGCGAAACCGCATAAGGTTGTAACGGGAATCCACCAATATTGGAACCTTCTGTCGACGGCGACGTTTCGTAAGTTTCGTCTTTAACCTTTCAACAAGCTCAGGAGTAATTAATCCAGACCCGTAGTCTGAAATTATCACAGCATCAGCACTACCCAGGGCAGCATTCGCCGCACGGGCAAATTCTCTAGAAATAGTCGAGTCGACAGGAGATGAATCTCGATCCACACGGACAATCTGCTGACGCGTTGAGTGTTGCCCCCCTGCCAAGATCCGTGTCTTAACCGGAACGTGATAGCCAGCCGGTCGCACAAGGCGCGCAGTATCAACTTGAGACGGCAGAGCGCGAATTACTTTACGATCAACGCCCCCCCTACCGGTCAACCCAATAAGATCTGCTTGGCCGCCAAGTGTCGCAACATTACTCGCTGCATTTGCAGCACCGCCCGGAACAACCATCGTCCCGTCGTAACTCAAAATCGGGACGGGGGCCTCCCGCGATAACCGAGACAATTTCCCGTACATGTACTCGTCCGCAATAATGTCGCCGACGACAACTATGCGCCGACCGTCAAACCGCTCGGCAAGACGGATCAAACGACTTTGCAAGTCGCTATCTGAGCGTTGCAACGAGGCTCCTGGTGCTGGAATCACAATAGCTATGCATTCTATCTCGTGGCGCTAGAAGTCAGCACTCCAAGACAGACTTTCGGTAGAACCCACATTATTACCATTGATCAATTAGACGCAGTCGTACCCCGCCAGCGACGATGCATCCAAAGCCATAGATACGGGTCCCTCAGAACACGTGCCTCAAGCCGATCGGTACACCGTTGCGTATATGTTCGAACGCGGTCGTCATCCTCTTCGCATGGCACCTCAATCGGCTTCTCGTACACCATCCGATAACGCCCTCCTGGTAATGGCATAGCAAATACCGGAATAATTGGTGCGCCGCTACGTAATGCAAGTGATGCGATCGTAGATGTGGTTGAAGCAGGTCGACCAAGGTAATTGACCTGTACAGCACTTCGGTCCTGGATGTGTTGGTCGACCATTAAACCTACAGACCCACCATTCTTGAGCGCCCGCAGTAGACCACGCACAGCACCTCGCCGGGACAGCACCTGCGTACCGACGCGAGTACGAATACGCTCTATTAACGTTTCCAGCAGGGGATTGTCGAGAGTTCTTGCCACCATAACGATGTGTTGAAAACGAAACGCATGAACCATAATCTGTAGTTCCCAAGCACCAAAGTGGCCCGCAAAATACATAACGCCACGCCCTTGAGCTATTGCGTTTTCAACATACTTTTCACCTTCAAACTCAACGAG
>CAUZRA010000188.1:0-4121 GCA_963582035.1 Vicinamibacteria bacterium
ACCGCAATGAAATTTCTCGATGCTCTCGAAAGACGCGAAGTGCGCGGGTCTGATCAATACCGCCAGCCGGCAACACAGAGTGTGGAGCGTCGCGTTTCGTTAACCGATCAAGGACCTTTTCCTTAAGTAGGCTCTCCTTGCCTGCTGTTTCTTCTTCCCAGTTTGGATTAGCGTCCACACCAAGAGCACTTGTGACCTGTCCAAAGAGTATCGGCTCCACAAGGCCTAAGTGCTCGACATTGTCACCGATGCTCCAATTATCTTTGCTCTCTCGAAATGCCCACTGTGCAACAGAAAGTTGTTCACTAGACGCTACTACTTGATCGCGAGACTCAATGAGCAGATTCACCAATTGGTCCCGTTCCGACTGATTGACCGCGGTTGCACTCACAACAACGGTACTCCACGTTTTCGCCAGTACCGAACGAGTCCCAACCAACACTGGTCAAGTGGTGCCGCCGTGTTGTAAAGATTAGCCTCTTGAGTCGGGATGTGCCGAGCAAGATAAACTCGGATCTCGTTAAGAAATCTCTGTTGTTGGTCCGCGTCACTCCCACTGGACTCTAGGCATTCCTTCGATATCCGTTTTAACACATCCATGTGCACTAACAGTGCGTCCAGATGTTCTTCTGGGTCTTCATGCGCACCGTAGTGCGTCAAAAATAATGTTGAGGCGTGCCACTGCCTGACCGTTTCAATACTCTCTTTCCATAACTCGATGTCTATGTCAGGCGGCGGGGTAGGCGGCAACACGAACAGCGCCTGTCCTGTCCGAACACCAGCGACATCACCAACAAAAGCAACACCGCTTGAGCGGTCAAAGTAACTCACATGATGTGACGCATGCCCCGGGGTATAGGCAACATCAAAATTTCGGTCCGACACCGCAATCCGTTCACCTCCAGAAATCGCACGCACACTCTTCTCTGGAACCGGAAGAAATGGTCCCCACAGAGAATCCATCTCATCACCATACAGACGCGTCGCGCTCGCGAGTAGCTTTGAAGGGTCAATCAGATGAGGAGCTCCTCGTTCATGCACATAGACCGTAATATCAGGATTTTCCTTAAGCAACGTTCCAGTAGCGCCTGCATGGTCAAGGTGGATATGTGTGATGAGAACCGTCCGCACATCGCTAATTTTAATGCCCGTCTCCGCCAGTGCGGCGCGGAGCCGACCGAGGCATGACGTAGGACCTGGGTCAACCAATGTTACGTCGCTAGCACTCCGAATAACGGCTGCTGCGATCACCCGCGGTCGCCCGAGATGCATCAAATCTGTATACGAAATATTGTGTGTTAGCTCTTCCATGCAGGCGGTAAAGTTTACTATGGTAGCCATCCACCTGGCCCGCACCTTCACGTTGGCGTTGTAGAGGCATTTCAACGCCTTGCCTCTTTGCACTGGTCTCAGTACGCTGAATGACTATGGTTCACAGTGCCGGTACGCATGAAGGGTGCAAATCTGGCAATACACGTCACGCTGAACAACAGGGATAGAAACAGCCGCTTGTACATTTATGGTCGACCAGCAATCGGATAGTTCGGTAATAGAAAAACAGCAGGATAAAACTGCCACGCCTAAACAATATCGTGTGTACTTGCTCAACGACGATTACACAACGATGGAATTTGTCGTTGCCGTACTTGAAAACATCTTTCAGAAAAGTCCCGCGGAGGCGTTTCGGTTAATGATGCAGGTTCATACACAGGGTCGAACTGTTTGCGGGATATACACGTTTGAAGTTGCAGAAACAAAAGTCACCACTGTTCGGGCGCAAGCAGCAAAAGAAGGTTTTCCGCTACAAGCGGATCTTGAGGAAGACTACTAACACACACTCTATCTAAGTTAAAGGACTCGAATGTTTAGTGCCTCACTCGAATTGATTCTCAACGTTGCCTATCGGGAGGCAGCGTCTCGACGCCACACTCACCTCACACTAGAACACTTGCTCTACGCCTTAGCGCATGATCCAGAAGGAGAACGGATCTTGGCAGCTTGCGGTGCAGACCTGCCTATTTTACGCAAGACACTTGATGAATTCCTTGGGACTCTCGAGACGTTCGCTAGGGGCGAAAAGTCGCAAGAACCAGCGCAAACTCTCGGCTTCCGACGAGTGCTGCAAACTGCTGTTCTACACGTTCAAAGTGCTGGCAAAGATGAGGTTCGGTCGGGGGATGTGCTCGCTGCCGTCCTGCAACAACCGAAAGCCTACGCTGCGCAGGTAATTGAATCCCAGGGAGTCAAACGGTTAGACATACTCAATTACATCTCTCACGGCATTTCCAAAGTTGCTTCCGGACCACACGAACACACAGAAGAAGACGAAACCGCCCAAGCTGGATTTGGCGAAGAAGGTCCTTCAGCTGCTCGAGACCCGCTCGGGGAGTATGCCGTTAGTCTTTCTGACCTCGCTCGCGCCGGTAAACTCGATCCACTGATTGGTCGTACCCTGGAGTTACAGAGAACTCTGGAAATTTTGTGTCGTCGGCGTAAGAACAATCCTATGTTTGTAGGTGAAGCAGGTGTGGGGAAAACTGCGCTTGCTGAAGGACTCGCTGCTCGGTTGCTCGAAGAAAATGTTCCAGCTCGACTCGTTGGCGCAGAGATATTTTCGCTTGACACTGCAGCATTGCTCGCAGGCACTCGATTTCGTGGCGACTTCGAAGAACGATTTAAGGCCGTGATCTCAGCGCTCACCGACCACCCACTGCCAATTCTTTTCATCGATGAAATACACGCAACCGTTGGAGCAGGTGCTACTACTGGCGGCACTATGGACTTGGCAACCCTAATTAAACCAACCCTTGCCGCCGGCGATCTACGTATCATTGGATCGACAACATTTGAAGAATTCAAGCACATTGAAAAAGATCGGGGGCTTGCGCGCAGACTACAGAAAATCGTTATCGAAGAGCCCTCGGTAGATGAAACAACCCGGATCCTCGAAGGACTGCGCCCGAAATACGAATCGCATCACCTTGTTACATTTGGTGCTGACACTGTGTCCACAGCCGCAACTTTGGCTAACCGCCACCTTAGAGACGGCCATCTTCCAGATAGCGCAATCGACATCCTCGATGAAGCCGCCGCTGTACTCAGCCTGCAGCGAACTCAAACAACCATTGACACAGAAACCACGCCGTTGGAGGTAACAGTCGCCGATATTGAACGTGTCGTAGCACGAATGGCCCGTATTCCTGAAAAACAAGCTTCTTCATCCGACAAAGAACGACTTCGAACGCTTGACGAAGCACTCCAACGCGTTGTGTTCGGACAAGCTGATGCTGTTGACGCGGTCACAACTGCGATCAAGAGGGCTCGTGCCGGACTAGGTATGCCAGATCGACCGGCGGGATGTTTCTTATTCACTGGGCCAACGGGCGTCGGAAAAACAGAACTCGCCCGGCAAGTCGCGATACACCTTGGAAACGAGTTTGTACGCTTCGACATGAGTGAGTACATGGAAAAGCATGCAGTCGCTAGACTAATCGGCGCACCGCCTGGCTACGTAGGTTTTGAACAGGGTGGTCTGTTAGTCGATGCGGTGCGAGCTCATCCGTACAGCGTTGTGCTTCTAGACGAAATCGAAAAAGCCCATTCGGACGTTTACAACATCTTGCTCCAAGTGATGGACCATGCAACCCTGACAGATAATACTGGTCGTAAGGCCGACTTTCGACACGTCATATTAATCATGACGTCCAATGCCGGTTCCCGCGAAGCGGACTTGGGTTCAATCGGCTTCAGCGAGGATCAAGAAACGTCGTCAACGGGGCGCCTAAAGGTTGCAATTGAGCGAATTTTTAGTCCTGAATTTAGGAATCGACTCGACGGAATTGTGTCATTTCGTGCTTTGTCTCAATCAACCATGGAAACCATTGTTGAAAAATTTATTTTACAACTCGAATCGCAGCTCGCCGAACGACGAGTTGCTATTTCGCTCGAAACGGAAGCTCGAACCTGGTTAGCCAAAAAAGGTTACGACCCCCTTTATGGGGCACGTCCGCTGGCGAGAATCGTGCAATCCGAGGTGCGTAACCGACTCACAGATGAGATTCTCTTTGGTCGTCTAGAACATGGTGGAACTGTGCAGATAGGTTTACAAAATGGAGCTCTTT
>CAUZRA010000189.1:0-4117 GCA_963582035.1 Vicinamibacteria bacterium
TCAGAGCGAACGAGTTCTGTTTCTCTACCCCGCGCATCAACATGCAGAGATGTGTCGCCTCAACTACCACCCCTACGCCCAGTGGGTGCAATGTATCTTCTATGACTTGTGCAATCTGGTTAGTCAGGCGCTCTTGAATCTGCAACCGGCGGCTAAAAACATCGACGAGGCGCGGGATCTTACTCAAGCCAACAACCCGGTCACGTGGAAGATACGCAATATGGCACTTGCCAAAAAATGGCAGTAGATGATGCTCACATAGACTATAAAAATCGATATCTTTCACGATGACCATCTCACTGTAATCAACAGAAAAGAGGGCGCCGTTTAAAACTTCTTCGGTATCTTGGTTGTAGCCACTCGTTAGAAATTCCAGTGACTTGGCAACTCGTTCCGGTGTCCGAACGAGTCCGTCTCGTTCGGCATCTTCACCAGTCTCAGCAAGCAATACTTCAATCGCAGCTTTTACGCGGTCCTTATTCATGATCGAAAAAACCTAATACTTATAGAAACCATGGCCGCTTTTTCGCCCAAGTCTGCCCGCAAGTACCATCCGCTTCAGCAACGGCGGGGGAGCATAGTTTGACGTACGAAACTCGTCGTACATAATGTTCGCGATGTAATACGTAGTATCGATCCCAATAAAATCGAGCAGTGTAAAGGGCCCCATCGGATGACCACACCCCAATGACATGGTCTTATCAATATCCTCAATCGTTCCAACGCCACACTCATAAGCCCGAACCGCATCGAGAAGATACGGGATTAACAATCTATTCGCGATAAACCCTGGTCTATCTGGAGCAGTTACCGGTTCCTTCCCCAGGGTCTTGCTAAAAGCAAAAACCTGTTTGTAAGTTTCATCACTGGTTGCAAGTCCCCGGATAACTTCAACTAGCTTCATCACCGGTACTGGGCTGAAAAAATGAAGCCCGATAAAACGGTCTGGCCGACTCGTAACTGACGCCATCTCCGTAATACAAAGAGACGACGTATTCGAAGCAAACACCGTTTCCGGGCGAACAATCGCCTCAAGCGCTGAAAATACTTCCTGCTTCGCAGCAAGGTCTTCGACAATAGCCTCAATCACCAGGTCGCACTCTGCCATCTTCTCAAGGCTCGTCGTGCCAATAAGATTGGACATCGTAGCCTCTTTGGTCGCAGACGACACCTTGCCACGCTCGACACCTGCTGCGAGAGAATCCTCTATTCGGGATAGCCCTTGTCTGACAGTCTCCTTATCAACCTCACGCACGAACGTACGATAGCCAGACTGTGCGGATAACTGTGCAATCCCAGCTCCCATAAGGCCACAGCCAACTACTCCGATTACTTGATACGCCAAAGGTTTATCGTCGCTCGTAATTATTTGTACGCGGGGGTAAATCATAGCAAAGACGCACCAACACCAGACACCCCCGCATCTAGACCGAAAGTTCCTGAAACAACACGCTATCGCTTGACGTAGTGCCTATAATCACTGCACTCAATCCGTCCAAATAATGGCAGCCGCTGGTTATAGACGTACCCCCAAACGATGGTCTCCCGCCCATCATCCAGTATAGCGCTCATACGCTGTCGAACGTATTCGCCTTCGCTCGGAGCCGTAGCGCAATAATCTTCAATCGTATCAACCCGGTCAAATAATTTAAAAGGGTCAAGAATGCGATAGACCTCACCACACACCTCACTGTCCGAATCGACAACTAGTCCTGGGTACGAGCCGAGATCAAATAGCACGCCAGCCACGCGTCCACTACCGACATATTCCAACCAGTCATCAATACCGGCACGGGCACGAAGAGGAAAAGTGCGCATTAATGTGCCATAGAAGAAAATGTGGTCAATGTTGCCCTGCATCTATTTATAAGTTGCCACGTAAACCAAGGAGCCCCGCACGGCCACGTAAAAACCCGATGACATTGGTGATGTGCTCTTCAAGAGAGATGCCGAGTTCCTCCGCTCCCTGGTGAAGATCGTCGCGACTCACCGCACGCGCAAACGCTTTATCCTTCATGCGTTTCTTTACCGACCGCGTTTCAAGATCAAGCACACTCTTGGTCGGTCGAACGAGTGACGCCGCCGTGATAAAACCTGCCAGTTCATCACAGGCAAACAGAGCGTGTTCCAACTGCGATTCACGTTTTATTCCACTGTAGTCAGCATGCGACAAAATAGCCCGAATCATGTACTCCGGATACCCACGCTCTTTCAGGATCTCCGCACCTCTAAATGGGTGGTCGGTCGGGGCAGGCCACCGCTCGTAATCAAAATCGTGCAAAAGGCCAACGATTCCCCATGCTTCTTCATCCTCACCGAACAGCCGAGCATAGCCGCGTACCGCCGTTTCAACAGCCATCGCATGTTTTAAAAGACCCTGCCCAGCCGTAAATTCCTGCAGCAATAACCAGGCCCCCTCGCGTGTTGGTACCATCGTCAGGACCTCATCTCTACAACCGTCCGGCAGAAAAACTATCACCCTTCAGTTTATTCACGACTGTCGGAAATAATTGATTCTCACTTGCTGCAACAACCGTCGCCACCGTCGCATCACCAGTTACATTCGCGGCTGTCCGACACATATCCAAAATCCGATCGACACCGAGAATCAAAGCGATACCAGCAACTGGCACGCCGACGGATTCAAGGACGACAACCAGCATCACAATACCAGCACTCGGTACGGCTGCAGTACCAATCGAACCAAGCAACGCAGTAAACACGATCGTTGCCTGAGCACCGACATCAAGGGGTATACCGAAGGTCTGCGCAATAAATACTGCGGCGACCGCCTGGTAAAGAGCTGTTCCATCCATGTTAATCGTCGCGCCGAGCGGTAAAACAAACGATGCAACTTCATCCGACACACCGATGTCCCTGTGAACGTGTTTCATCGTGACCGGAAGGGTCGCTGCGCTCGATGATGTGGAGAAAGCAACCAATTGCGCAGGAAGAATACTTGCAAAAAAATCTCGTATCCGGATTGGCGTGAACAGCCGCAACATCAAAGGGTAGATAACCACCGTGTGAATCGTCATTCCCAACACCACGGTGAAACAGTAAAAACCTAACGCACTCAATAACTGGAATACATCGCTCGGATCGTCTCCCGACACTGCTGTGATCGTTCCGGCGATCAGACAAAAAACACCCAGTGGTGCAAAACCAATCACAATCTCAACAATCTTGATGATGACCGCGTCAAGGCTGTCGAACAAATCGAGCAACGGCTTGGCTTTTTCTCGCGGCAAGAGCATTAAGGACACGCCAAATAAAAATGCAACGAACACAACACTCAGCATCGCGCGGTTATTGGCGGCCGCACCAAGAATATTTTCCGGCACCATCTCAACTAAGGGTTCAAGCGGACCAGCCTCAGTCGCTTCCTGAGCAGCGGTCTCTCGATCAGCGACGTCAGTCTGATAGGTGTCCTGCAGTCGCGTGCGTAGACCATCAGGAATCGTAGTGCCAGGCTGAAAAATATTCACAGCACCCAAGCCAATGATGAGTGCAATAAAAGTAGTCACCAGATAAATAGCGACCGTCTTACCGCCAATACGCGACAGTTTGTTGAGGTCAGCCAGTGATGCAATGCCCGTAATCAGTGACGCAAGTACTAATGGAACGGCAACTAATAGAAGAAGCCGTAAAAAAATTGTCCCAAACGGAGTAATCCAATCAGCGGTGAACTCACCCCACCCACTCAGCGCGGCGACAACTCCGTACACCGACCCCAATCCCAGTGCAACCAAAATCCGCCAATGTGTCTGCTGGTACCAACTCATTGCGTCAATCTACATTGCCAAGGAAGCCTGCGCGTTGAGATCTAGCGAAGCAGTCGAACCCGCATGGTACAGCTTGAGGCCAACGGCACCGATCATTGCGGCATTATCCGTCGCCAATGAAAGACTTGGTAAAAATAAGGGTAACTTTTCTTGACTCGCTCGGGCAGTAGCATCGGTTCTCAGGCGAGAATTCGCCGACACACCTCCCGCAATCCCAATACTTCTGGCACTGTATTGGCGTGCCGCCCGAAAAGTTCGGTCAAGCAGACTATCAACCACGACACGCTGGAAACTCGCACAAATGTCTGCCACCTCTCCGGCTGACAAACCGC
>CAUZRA010000190.1:0-4093 GCA_963582035.1 Vicinamibacteria bacterium
AACCCATTGGTCACCTGCCACTGGGCGGTACTCGTGCACGCGTCTTCGTGCCGCAGGCACTCCCCGGCATGCCATCACCGGCGGTCATTTGTGTTGCCAGTGAAAGTGACGGTCTTCAAGTGGTGGATGTTTCGGACCCGACTGCCCCGACAATTACGGCTCGAGTTCCAACGATTGGCGCGCCACGAGGTGTTGTTCTTCAGGGGCAGGAAGTCTTTGTTGTAAGTGAGGGGACCTTGGAGGTCTTTGATTTATCAGATCCAGTGCAGCCGACACGAGTCGCGAGTCAAAGCGTCGGTACGGACGCCGGAGCCGTGGCGGTCAATGATGAATTGATATTTGTTTCTGTCGCCGACGAGATCCTGATATTTTCGCGTTCCTAATCTATTGGTTGGCGATGCGATAGACCGCTTCACTTGTTCTAATAATGAGGCTGTCGTCAAGGACTGCCGGCGTGGCCATTGTGAATTCGTCAAGGTCGTTTTCTCCGATAACTCGAAATTCCGGTCCCGCCTCGATTACGTAGGTTGTACCACGTTCACTTAATGCAAAAATCTTCCCGTTGTATGCCCATGGAGATGCGGTAAACCCTTCTCCAACCGTAATCCGCTGTCGGCCATAGATTTCTTCGCCGGTACGCGCGTCGTGACACGTCAACATTCCTCGGTCGAGGAGTGTGTAGTAATAATCGCCGTACACCAGCGGTGATGGGTGATAGGAGCCGCCTTGGTCAAGAGACCAAGCAACGTAGTTATTGGCAGAGGTGCCCTCGGCGAGGGAAATATCACCCGATGCGCCAGGTCGAATCGCGTACACAGGCCTAAAAAAATCTGCGATGTACCCTGACTCAATATAAAGCAAGCCATGTGCGGTGATAGGAGTAGGAATCACAATTGACGACATGCCAGACAGCTCCCAAAGTAGGTTGCCGTCTAGATCGTAGGAACGCACCTTATCGGTACCAAGGGTGATGATCTCGGTCCGCTGCTCGTGTTGCCAAATATATGGAGTGGCCCAGTTCGAACCTTCGTCTCGATCGGTGCGCCATACTTCTGCACCTGTTTCGCTACTTAGTGCGGCGATGTAAGACTGTTCCTCGTTATCCACAACCATGTAGAGCCGACCATCATGGATGACGGGAGAGCCAGCGGTTCCCCAACCGTTTCGCGTTTGCGATGCTGGCAAGTCACGTGACCAGAGGACGGTGCCGGCTAAGTCGAGTGCGTAGACCCCGACATTCCCAAAAGTCACATACAACCGTTCGCCGTCTGTCACGGGCGTTTCTGAGGCAAAGGTGTTCTTTACGTGATGCGATGACTGGGGCGCACCAGAATGCACTTCTGTGGTCCAACGAGTCATACCAGTTTCCACATCGAGTGCGTAAACCGCCCAGTGGTGAACATCTGCTGGAACGTCTCGTTCGCCGCCACCATACCAACCGCCTTCAGGGAATTCGACGTCACCATCACTCACGACGGTCGTGAAAACAACAAGGTCGTTTGTGATGATCGGCGAACTCCATCCAAGACCAGGGATTTCTGTTCTCCAGGCCACGTTGTCTGATCGGGACCAGTATTCGGGAAGTTCTTGGTTATCTGCAACGACGCCGCTCGCGTCAGGACCACGGAACTGCGGCCATTGCTGGCCGGCAGCATTAATCGGAAGGGTTAGCATCAGTGAAAGGATGGTTCCGCCGATAAAGAACCTTGCTGTTTCACGACTCCGCATGTTCGTATCTCCAGAATCTGTCTAATTTGTGCCTGCCATTTGACACGATTAATAGACTACACACCCTCAGATCATAGAATTTTCGTGCGCCGACCGTCGAGAGCAATGGTTTTTTGCGCTGGTGTCTGGGCGTGCGAAGGCTTGTGTACTCTGATGCCATGTGGGATGCTCAACTTTCTGAGGATGAGTCGTAGGCTTCATCCGTTAATGTCGCGAGGAGGAACCATGGGTGGACGGGTCACGTCGAAACTAACCGGGGCAGTGGTGGTCCTTGTGATGGCGAGTTGTGCTCCTCCAGACGAAAGTATGACTGGGCTGCAGATCGATGCCGATGACATAGGTGGCATTGTTACAAGTGCGGCGGGTTCGGAAGCTGGTGTCTGGGTGATTGCGGAAACAATGGACCTGCCGACTCGTTTTATACGGATCGTTTCGACTGATGATGACGGGCAGTATGTGCTTCCGGATTTGCCTGAGGCAACGTACGAAGTGTTTGTGCGCGGTTACGGACTCGTCGATTCCGAACGAGTTAATGGGACGCCCGGGCAGATGTTGAATCTTGATGCCGTGGTAGCACCAGATGCCGTGGCAGCAGCGCAGGTGTATCCAGCCGCATGGTGGTTATCCATGATGGAGCTTCCGGAGGGTGATCTGTCACACCAGGAACTTGGAAGTTCGGTTACCGGCTGCATGAATTGCCACCAGGTCGGGAATAAGGCAACTCGAGAAATCCTACCGGGCATTCTGAGTGAGTCTGATTCACATTTCGATGCGTGGGACCAACGCGTCCAGATGGGACCGATGGGTGCTGGCATGAATGGTATGTACCGCCGTCTTGGACCGCAGCGAGAAATGTTTGCGAACTGGACGGACCGGATTGCATCGGGTGAAGCTCCCACACAGATACCCCCACGACCCACGGGGATTGAGCGAAACATCGTTGTGACGTTGTGGGATTGGGGAACCGAAACGGATGGCCGAACAGACAGCACACCGTCTGATGTACGTGACGCGACGGTGAACGCGAATGGTCTCGTTTACGGCGTCGTGCAGCCGAGCGACATCTTGGCGGTCTTAGATCCGGTTGAGCATCGAGCGACGAACATCACGATTCCGTCGGATGCACCACCAATTCTTTCTGAGACGCCGACTTCTCCTTATTACGGCGACGAGCCGATTTGGGCACGTCGGTCAGATCCGAGAAGTGTTGCGATGGATGGGACAGGAAAGGTTTGGCTGACTGGACGGGTGCGCGGAGCTGACGAGCAGCCGAGTTTTTGTACGGATAATGAGAACGTGTTCGCGGATTATTTTCCGATTGAACGTGGTACGCGACAGGCGTTTATGTATGACCCTGAAACGGAAGAATTCAGTGAAATCGATACATGTTTTTCGGCTGATCACAATCAACTTGGTGAGGACGAACGGTTCTATTACGGATTTAGAGACGGAGTCGGGTGGATAGATGTTGAGATTTGGGAGGAAACCCAGGACGCTGAGGCCTCACAAGGTTGGTGTCCAACCGTCTTGGACACCAATGGTGATGGGGTGATTTCTCAAGGGTGGACTGAACCAGATGAATCGGTCGATCCAACGCTGGACCATCGAATAGCGTACGGGTGCTATTCGCCTGCCTACAACAAGGCCGACGGTACCGTATGGTGTTCTGACAACGGGCGCGATGACAATACCTTGATGCGGCTTCACCTGGGCGACAACCCACCGGAGTCATGCGTTGCAGAGGTCTATATGCCTCCTCCGAGTATTCAAAATCCATCTCCGTATGGGAGTGGAGGTCTGCATATTACGAGTGACGGACTTGTTTGGCAGGATTGGCGTGGCAGTGGCCATTTCGCGTCATTTGACCGGAGTGTGTGTACCGTCACAAATGGACCTCAAGCGACAGGCCAAAGTTGTTCTGAAGGATGGTCGTTCTACCGGATGGACAAACCCACGTATGCAAATACGGAGATGCCCATCAATTCGGATGAGAGTTACCTGACACAGATTGACCACCATGATGTGTTGGGTTTCGGTCCAGAAACGCCCGTGTACGGGGTTGTGAATACTGATTCGTTAGAGGTATTCGTGCCGGAGACGCAGGAATTTGTCACATTGCGAGTGCCTTATCCGATGGGATTCTTTTCTCGGTCTTCGGTAGGCCGTATTGATGACCCAAGTACTGGATGGAAGGGAAAGGGGCTTTGGTCAAGCTACTCGAATTATGCGGCATGGCATCTTGAGGGTGGTCCCGGCACACTCCAGAAGTCCGTGAAGTTCCAGATACGCCCTGATCCACTGGCCAAATAGTCATTTAACGCTGAATATTTTGATAGCTATCGAAATGCATTGTCGGGTTTGATAG
>CAUZRA010000191.1:0-4091 GCA_963582035.1 Vicinamibacteria bacterium
TGCTTGGTTATCCAGGAGAAGCTTTTCAGCTTGGCTTCGCCTGGGTAATGAGCGTCGGTTTCATGATGGCAATAATCGTGGTCTACCTGTTGTTTGCCCCACAGTTGCAACGGATCGCTAAACAGAAGCATTTCATCACCCCAGGCGATTGGATTACCTACCGGTTCAACTCTCCATCGCTTACCCTGATCGCTAACGTTTTACTCGTTGCTGCAATATCCAATTATTTACTTGCCCAACTAATGGCAATGGGACACGTCACAGAAGGGCTCTCAGGCGGATCCATTCCCTATTGGGTAGGAGTTTTGCTACTCACATTCGTCGTCATTATCTATGAAACTGTTGGAGGGATGCGTGCTGTTGCCTGGACCGATTGTGTCCAAGGCCTCATGCTTCTTGTGGGACTTGTAGGGCTTTTGATCGCGGTAGGACCAACTCCAGATCACCTAGCCCACCTAACAAACGAAATCGCACGAACTTCGCCGGAAAAAGTTGCGGTTCCTTCATGGGAAATATCCAGAAACTGGTTCAGCACAATCATCCTGATCGGATTTTCAGGCGCGGTCTATCCCCACGCAATTCAGCGTATTTACGCCGCACGTAGTACACGCTCTCTCAAACGCGCGTTTAGCGTCATGGTCTTCTTACCACTCGTGACGACTGGCGTCATGTTCTTGGTTGGCATTCTGGCTATCGGCGAACTGTCCGACGGGGGAGATCCAGACCAGGTGATGCCAACGTTGCTAACAATGTGGGCCGGTCAATCGACACTACTCTTTGGTCTGTCAGTTCTCGTTATAACAGCAATTGTGGCTGCTGTAATGTCAACTGCCGATTCGGTACTTCTCAGTCTGTCTTCAATATTGGCAAAAGACATCATCGGAACCACTCTTCTCCGCGGAGCGTCTCAAGAGCGTTTGACACGGACTGGCAAAATACTATCGTGGGTAATCGTTAGTATCCTAGTCGGTATCGCGCTCTCACCACGTGTCACTCTCTGGGGATTAACCGAAATTAAAATGGAAATACTGGCGCAAGTTGCACCACTCTTCGTATTGGGAGCGGCATGGTCGCGTCTAACAACCTCAGCGGCATTTGTTGGAATGCTTGCCGGATGCGCAACCTACTCTGGATTACTTCTAACAAGTAATCCAGAACCTTGGAATATCCATGCCGGTGTAGTCGCCCTCGGTGTGAACCTTACCTGCTGCTTTGTGGGATCAACCCGCCAAAGCACAGATACCTAATCAGAGAACAGCCAAAAGAACGTAATGCTTCGATGCCCTGAAGATTCTGTCAACCCTTAAACATTCTTAACAAACGATTTACCGGATCATAAAGTTCGTCGACCACACGTTCCTTGAGAGGAATGATCGCGTTGTCGGTAATGGTGATCTCTTCAGGACAAACCGTCGTGCAACACTTCGTAATGTTGCAATACCCAACACCGTTGTCATAAGCAAGGTCGTGGGTTCTATCCTCAGTATCCAGCGGGTGCATCTCCAACTGAGCCGTATGTACAAAAAATCTCGGACCGATGAACTCGTCATGTAAACGATGATCGCGCAACACATGACATACGTCTTGACACAAGAAACATTCGATACACTTACGAAACTCCTGTACCCGTTCCGCATCCGCCTGAGCCATTCTCCAAGAACCATCGTCCGCATCAGGAGGTCTCGGTTTAAACGGCTTGATTCGCTTCTTGACCTCGTAGTTCCACGAAACATCGGTTACAAGATCGCGAATCACCGGAAACGCTTGCATCGGTTCGATTGTGACGGGTTCGGCAAGGTTTAAACTACTAAGTCTGGTCATGCACATCAGTTTCGGATTGCCGTTCACTTCCGCCGAACACGACCCACATTTACCGGCCTTACAGTTCCACCGAACCGCAAGATCGTTCGCTGATTCGGCCTGTACTTGATGCACCGCATCCAGCACCACCATCCCCTCGGTGACCTCGGTAGTGTAATCATGAAATTCACCACCTTCTGCATTGCCTCGCCATATCCTAAATATTTCGGTCGCCATTCAAATCTCCGCCGAACGTTACACTGACAATTCTATTTTTGGTTCTCTTTAATAATCTGTTGGAGGTCGTTTCGTGGAGGCGTAATCGGTTCACGCCGAAGCTCCATAGTCCCGTCTGACGCTCGTCGAATGACAAGTGTTGTTTTACCCCACTCTTCATCCTTATCGAGATAATCTTCTCGGAAATGTGCGCCGCGGCTTTCTTTGCGCTCGATTGCAGCACGTGTGACGGCCTCTGCCACAGGCATCAGGTTACGCAAATCAAGTGCCGTATGCCATCCTGAGTTGTACTCACGATTACCTTGTGCTTCGACCCTCTTCACCCGATCGGCTAGTCGCTCAAGACCCTCAAGTCCCTGTCGCAGCTCTCCGTCATTGCGAACGATACCGACTTGAGTTTGCATAAGGTCCTGCAACTCATACTGCAATTGATATGGTGGCTCGCCACTCCCCTGTCGTTCAATCGGCTCAAGTGCCATTTGTGCCACGGATTCCACTTGAGTCTCATCGACTTGGGCGACACCTTCTTCTTTGGCAAACTTCGCCGCATGCTCGCCCGCACGTTTACCAAACACCACCAAATCTGACAGGGAATTACCACCCAGGCGGTTTGCACCATGAAGTCCACCAGCTACCTCGCCTGCAGCGAAGAGACCAGGCACGGCGGACATTTGAGAGTCCGCATCGACGCGAACCCCACCCATCACATAGTGCGTTGTGGGTCCCACTTCCATGGGCTCGGCAGTAATGTCTATACCAGCGAGTTGCTTGAATTGGTGATACATACTCGGTAATTTTTTCTTGATGTGTTCTTGGGCATTCGGGAGCTTTTCTTTAATCCAAGCGATATCAAGAAAAACACCTCCGTGAGGACTACCACGACCTTCTTTAATCTCTCTGACAATACATCTCGCAACATGATCTCGGGTCAATAACTCGGGTGGCCGTCTCGCATTCTTGTCGCCTTGCGTATAAATCCAACCCTCCTCAGGATTATCGGCTGTCTGATGTTTATAGAGGTCAGGGATATCATCGAACATGAAGCGGTTTCCATCACTGTTACGCAACACACCACCCTCACCCCGCACGCCTTCAGTAACCAGAATGCCTTTCACCGATGGTGGCCAAACCATTCCGGTTGGGTGAAATTGCACAAATTCCATATCGATCAACTCAGCACCAGCCCGATAGGCCAACGCATGGCCATCTCCAGTGTATTCCCAGCTATTACTCGTGACCTTAAATGCCCTTCCGATACCACCTGCTGCAAGCACAATGGCTTTTGCCTTAAAGAGACGAAATCTCCCGCGTTCTCGGTCATACCCGAAAGCCCCCGCAACACGGTCTCCATCTTTGAGTAATTCAATAATCGTGCATTCCATATGCACGTCGATCCCTTGGTGGACACCGTAATCTTGTAGCGTCCGAATCATCTCCAACCCGGTACGGTCCCCTACGTGGGCAAGACGTGGATACTTGTGGCCGCCAAAATTCCGCTGTAAAATCCGGCCATCTTTTGTCCGGTCAAAAACGGCTCCCCACTCTTCCAGTTCCCGGACACGGTCAGGGGCTTCCTTCGCATGCAATTCGGCCATTCGCCAATTGTTCAAATACTGCCCGCCGCGCATCGTGTCGGCGAAATGAGTCTGCCACCCGTCTCGATCATCAACATTGCCAAGTGACGCCGCAATGCCACCTTCTGCCATAACCGTATGTGCTTTGCCAAGCAGCGACTTGCAGACAAGACCAACGGACGCCCCTTCACTTGAAGCTTCAATAGCCGCCCGCAGACCAGCACCACCGGCTCCAATTATCAAGACGTCATGTTCAAAAGTTTGATACTCCATGCAATCCCTACAAAATCCTGAAATCCGTCCAGATACCCATCGAGCACATTCGAACATAGATATCCGAAAACCCAACCCAGACAAGACTCATCCAAGCAAAGAGCATATGTCGTTGATTGAGACAACTCACACAGTCATATGCCATCTGTTGAGTCGGTTTATTAGACACGCAATCGTGACGCCCACCAACCAAGTGGCGTAATGAGT
>CAUZRA010000192.1:0-4075 GCA_963582035.1 Vicinamibacteria bacterium
CCGCAATTGAACGTGTCATGCAAGCCGGTCAATGGCTTGATACCCCATAACACTTACTCAAGTGCCGACAGGTCAACGTCCCGCGCTTCAAACGCCGCTGTCGCTAGCCGGCCAGCATTTACAGCTGCCGGCCACCCAGCATAGAACGTAACATGCAAAATCACCTCTGAAATCTCTTGGGGAGTGACACCATTTTCATCAAGCGCGCGATCTATATGGAGCCGTAATTCATTCGTCGCGTACATCGCCTGATTCACCGCGACGGTCACGAGACTACGATCACGTTTTGACAACAGTGGTCGCTCCCAGATGTCGCCATAGAGCAAGCTATTCCGAAGCTCGCCAAGACGCGGAACAGCAGCATAGGCGTCACTCAAAGAGCCCGGCGTCGACGCTTCTGCTCCTGTCGGCGCTCGGGGCAATTCACCAAGCGAGACACCACGCTCTTCAAATGCATCAGCAGCCGTCAGAGATGCCTGCACCCCCGTCGGCCATCCTGCGTAAAAGGTCACATGTAAAATAATTTCTGAAATTTCTTCCGGACTCAGTCCGTTCTCAAGGCCGCGCGGAATATGAATCGCAAGCTCCTCACGAGCTAACGCCTGCAACACCGCGATCGTAATCAGGCTGCGGTCACGTTTCGACAGTTGCGGCCGTTCCCAGATTTCACCGTACACAAGGGAGTTCCGTAACTCCCTCAGGTACGGAGACCCCGCGTACAAGTCAGTTGGTGGCGGTGCGTCGGCTTCTTGAGCCTCAACCGGTCGGACGTTCTCAGCGGCACATCCTGAGAAGACCGTCACACCCAACATTACGCTGACACACACTCCTACTACCACTCGAAACATTTGCGACTCCTCACGAACAGACACTCAATTAGAATGCGATGCGTACAATCAGCAACAACTCGCCAACACTAGGGCCCAGGTGCAAACGGTATCGTCGCTAAACCTTCGGAGTCCGAGGGCAACAGTTGCTCTCCTTCCGGACGACGATTTCCTCGCAAGATAAACGCCAACAGTTCAGCTACCTGATTATCTGTCAATGAACCCGGTTTATCCTGTGGCATTTCCACTTGGATCAGATCAAACAACTCACCGAGTGACCGCTGTTCCCACCTCGCGCGAAATGTATGGTCGGCGAGTAATGCTGCCATGTCAGGTGTCAACTGATTAATGGACCCGTGACACGCAACACATTGTTCGTCGTAGAGAACCTCTCCTCGGTCAGCTTGTTCAACCGTATAGATGCCATCGGCAACGGAAGCTTCTTGAGCCACGACCGGGCGGGCAATCATTGCCCCGGCAACAACAAACAACCACGCAAAGGTCGCCAGCACGTGACAGCCGCCGTTACTCATTCAACAGCTACGGCCCGACAACGGTCATCGTCGTATTTCACTTGGGTACCTGACCGCCGGTTTTTATTTCCGTAACCAATGTGACCGACGCGATATCGATAACAGCGACACTGTTCTGTCCCGAAACCGATACATACGCGTATTTACTATCCGGCGTCATCGTGACCCAATTCGGCGAGTGCCCCACCCGAACACCACCGACAAGATCCAAGTCTGGAAGGCTATACACATACACGCTGCTATTTAAACTACTGTTCGCGACCAAGTATTTGTTGTCGGGCGTCACACCGATACCGTGAGCAGTGTTGCCTCCGTGCCCTGGTGTACGCTCATCGAGCACCACTTCTGGATATTCAATCCTCGTCACTTCCTTACGAGAATCAAAATCAAGCACCCCAAAACCGTTAAAGTTCGATAGCTGAGCGTAGATTCTTCTCGTTGACCCATCAGCGTTCGTATCAAACGTCATCGGACGAATCCCGAGGTCCCAGTAGGTCGCCCAGACTGGCATATCGGTTTCTGTGTCGACCACCGTAATATTGCGCGCACCAATCATGCCCGCGACTGCGTATTTTCCATCCGGAGTGACATACGTATTGTGCACGCCACCATGGACCGAGATCGTCGCGGAGATTTCATTCGTTACAGTATCGATAACTTCCAAAGCCCCCGGAGCCTGCGCAATCGCCACGTAGACTTTCCGGCCGTCCGGTGTGATTGCAATATTATTCGGTCGACCGCTCAGCGGTATTTGCTTGATGACTTTCATCATCACCATATCCACCACATCAACCGTATCGTCTGATTCATTGGCAACGTACAGATGTCGTCCATCCGGCGAAGCCGCCGCGCCGTGCGCCCGTTCGATGCCTGAAATTTCTCCAACCACCTTATTCGTCACCGGATCAATGACGTGCACGTTATCGCCAGCGCTATTTGTCTGAACAATGCGTACTTGACCTTGTGCTGTAACCATCGTTGGGAACGTCAGTGCCAAGGCAACCAACGCCGCCAGCACTCCGAACTCCCGCACCGACCGTGTTGACATCAACATCGTGATTCCTCCTCCTTGCTAGTTCCCGGTCTCACCGCGGACCCACGCGGACAATGTTTGAAACCATGGATCATCTTGGGATGTAAATTGCCGTCCACCATTGTGAAACTCGTCCCCACCCGCATCAGGTTCAAGGGGATGCATCAATAAGCGACTCCCAAGCGGGTCACCAGGCTTCACCAGACGCGACACCGACTCGAAATTCAACTGTGACTGTTCCTCGTTCCATGCAGTCGCCCCGCTATCTAGTTCCTGCAGAAACCCGACTCGTCCACCATCAGAATGGCACACGACGCAACGAGTAAACCCTGCCTTCTTCTCAAGAAAGATGGGCTGAACTTCATTCTTAAAGTACTCGAAGTCCAAGTCACCGGATTGCGCACTGAGCCCCGTAAGGGACCCAATCATCGCAATCACCATGATCACAATAACATTGGCCATTATCTCTAGCCTCCAGCAGATTCGTGGCACCATGATGGCCCGTCAGACGCCTTCGCGCAAGCGGATCAGTAAGCAATCCCAAAAGACACTAGTTTTTGGAACAAAACATCGCAATAATGGCGCCCGATAGAACGCTGTGACTGTAAGGAAGGGGAATCTTACGATGCTCGGTAGCCAACGCACATCCATGTGTACGATATACGCGGCCAGTACATTGGCACTCCTGCTCGTATCCGTAGAGCCGGTGCACACGCAAAGTCCCAGCAGTTTCGTCCCTATCACCGATGCCATGCTTCAGAATCCAAGCGACGAAGACTGGTTAATGTGGCGTCGTACGCTCGATAGCTGGGGATATAGCCCCCTGGACGAAATCAATACAGACAATGTCGATCAGCTGCGGCTAGTGTGGTCACGTGGCCTCAGACAAGGGGCGCAGCAAGGCACACCGCTGGCCTATAACGGCATGCTGTATATGCCGAACCCAAACGACATTATTCAAGCGATCAATGCAGTCACTGGTGATCTGGTCTGGGAATACCAACGACCAATCCCTGCGGACGTCAATGATTACCTGGGCGGACTAATCAGTGTGAATCGAAACATCTCAATTTATGGCACTACGATTATTGATACCGCTAACGATGATTATATTTTTGCACTGAACGCAGAAACGGGTGCCCTTGCCTGGGAGACACAGATCTTCGACTACACCAAGAACCCGGCACGCCATTCCGCAGGCCCTATTATCGCTAATGGAAAAGTTATTTCTGGGCGCAGTTGTCGACCCCTGCGTGGTCCGGAGGCATGTGCCATCATCGCGCATGATGCCCGTACCGGAGAAGAACTGTGGCGTCGACATCTCATCCCGAAACCAGGCGAACCTGGCGACGAAACCTGGGGTGATGTGCCCTACGAGGAGCGCGCGCATGTTGGTTCCTGGATGGTGCCCAGTTACGATGCAGAACTCAACCTCGTCTACGTCGGCACATCCGTCACGTCCCCGGCGCCAAAATTCATGCTCGGTGGAGTCGAGAAGACACACTTGTACCATAACTCCACACTCGCACTCGACGGCGATACGGGCGATATCGTGTGGTACTACCAACACTTGAACGACAGTTGGGATATGGACCATCCATTCGAACGGATCCTGGTCGATACCGCGGTAGCGCCAGACCCGTCCGCGGTCAGTTGGATCAACCCAAACCTCAACCCCGGCG
>CAUZRA010000193.1:0-4072 GCA_963582035.1 Vicinamibacteria bacterium
CCTCGGTATCGAACGATCCGTAACTGAGTGCGATGTGTTCGTCGTCTGGAGAAACCACTCCTTCGACAATGTCGAGAGAAGGACGCATCGCCCTAGCCTATGCCGACGGTAGATTTGACGCGAGTTAGACCCCGACCTCGCGTCCGCGTGACTAAATTTCGTTGAAGTCGGCACGGGCTCACGCTACGCTATCGCACGATGTCTCAACAGGAGGGGCAAATTGAGAAAGAACATAAACGACTTGAGCGGAACGGTGATCTCGACAGAGACTGGAAGTCACAAGTCTGAGAAATTCGGGTCAAACAATTGTGCATACGTTCAGTTTTCTGCTGGCACGGATATCAGCCCATTGCTCGAGGGACTTCCTAATGACCTTTGTCAGTGTCCTCACTGGGGCTACGTCATCAAAGGGCGTATACATATCAAATATGGCGACGGTGCTGAAGAACACGTTCAGGCCGGCGACATCTACTACTGGCCACCAGGACACACGGCAATCATTGAAGAAGATGCAGAAATTGTTGAATTTAGCCCAAATGAAGAGATGAACATCGTTCTGGCGCATCTTCAGCAGAAACTGCAATAGCAGCAGCGTCAAACACAGTTGTCGCCGCGAGCAGCCATTGTTGTATCAGCATTCTGCCAGTGTTCGGGCGTGCGGGTTCGATCCCCGCCCTCGGCACTCATTTGTACTACTGACATTGGCTGGTCTTCGGATTGGCCACTTCTGTTGTTATTGGTTTGACAGCCAAGGGGCCCAACCGGGTGCCAAAAATGAAAAACCAGGTTCAATGGGAGATTGCATTGTGATGCTTACTCCAGCACCAAGGTGCCGAGGCCGACGCATTTGGCCAAAGCTCAGGCACACTGTGCTGGAGCTGATAGCGCAGTCGAGTGAATCTGTCCGGTGTGGCCTCGCCTGGGCTGCCATATAGAGCGTAGAATATTCTCAAACGACGAGAAGCGTCCCAACGTACATTTTATGGAGGCGCATCCGGAGAGGGGTAGCTATGTGCGACGAAAAAACAACAAATGATGCCAACGAGCACTTACGTCGTTCTGGAGCATTGACACGACGTCAATTTGGAGAAGTTTCTATGGGCGCGGGGTTGGCGATGCTGTTGCCGAGGGCTGCGAATGCCCAGGCTGTCACGGAATCCGATCTCGATGTCACAACGCCTGATGGTGTCTCGGATAGTTACTTCGTGCACCCTTCGAGTGGGTCCCACCCCGGTGTCCTGATCTGGCCTGATGCCTTCGGCTTGCGACCAGCCAAGCGGCAGATGGCGAAGCGGTTAGCAGAATCCGGTTACGCGGTTTTGGTCGTTAACCAATATTACCGATCGCAACGAGCGCCGATCGTGAACACCACGAACTTCGCGGAAGTGAGTGATACGCTCAGGCCGTTGATGGGGTCGTTGAATGCTGAGACGCAGACCAGGGACGCCCAGGCTTTTATCGGGTTTCTTGACCGTCAGCAGTCTGTGGACAGTAATCGAAAGATGGGAACGATGGGTTACTGCATGGGCGGACCGTTCACAATGCGCACGGCCGCCGCGCTTCCTGATCGTGTCGGTGCGGCAGCATCATTTCACGGGGGCGGCCTCGTCACGGACCAACCTGACAGTCCGCACCTACTGGTGCCACAGATGCAGGCGCAGTATCTGTTTGCGATCGCTGCCAACGATGACGAGAATCAACCCGAAGCGAAGGATGTACTTCGCGATGCGTTTACGCAGGCCGGTCTACAGGCTGAGATCGAGGTCTATGACGGCGCAATGCACGGGTGGTGTCCGCCGGATTCTCAGGTTTACGATGAGTCGAAGGCAGAACGCGCCTGGAGTCGTTTGTTGGCGTTGTTTACGCGTGCGTTAGCGTAGCGCTAAGTTGGAGACTGTTCGCCAGTTGTCCTGGCATGGTGTGCTTCATAGATGTGTGTTGCACACTATTTCGATCGCGTGTCACTCATTAGTGGCTGGGAAGAGGACTGGGAGCAGTCGCCCACGATCGGTTGCCAGTTAGCAGATTCTCGCAATGGAATTTATCAATAAGTCAGGTGTGATCCGTCTCGTGATGTTGTGGTGCGCGGCGGTGGTGCCGGCATATGGACAAACAGTTGAGTGGTCCAGTTATGCGTCGGATGTTGCGGGTTCAAAGTATTTGCCACTTGAACAGATCAATCAACGGACCGTCAGTGGTCTTGCGATCACCTGGCGGCAACCGGTTATTCCGGACGCCATTCGAGACGGCAGTACCGTACGCGGTCCTGTCGCAGCGCAGAACACGCCGCTCATGGCGGGCGGCTTGCTGTATGTCAGTACTGGCCTGGGGACTGTCGCGGCACTCGATCCGTCGACCGGTGACGTGGTTTGGAATGACGACGTCCCTGTCTTTTCTGGAAACGACAGCAATCGACGAGCGCGACAGACTCGAGGCGTGGCGTACTGGACAGATGGAGAGGATGCCCGCGTCTTGGCGGCACGTGGCCCCAAACTCGTCGCACTCAATGCACGAACCGGTGAACGGGTCCCTGATTTCGGTACCGATGGTGAAGTGGATCTTCGGGATGGATTGATACGGGATTTTCCAGACTACTACTACCTCTCGGCACCTCTGGTCGTGAACGACATCGTGATTGTCGGTTCATTTGTACCAGACATTCTTAACAACCAGATGCCCGCGATGAAAGAATCGCCGCGGGGTGATGTCCGGGCGTACGATGTGCGTACGGGCGAGTTGCGTTGGACCTTCTACACCATTCCCAGAGACGGGGAGTTCGGCCTCGACACATGGGGAATTGATCCTGACAGCGACCAACCCTCGTGGGTCTACAGTGGCAACACGAATATGTGGGCGCATCCAACGGCCGACCCGGAACTGGGATATGTGTATCTTCCGTTATCGACTCCAAGCAGTGATTACTATGGCGGACATCGCCCTGGTGACAACCTGTTTGCAGAAAGTCTTGTATGCGTGGATATCGAAACGGGTGAGCGTGTCTGGCATTTCCAAGCGGTACACCATGGAGTGTGGGACTACGATTTTGCGTCATCGGCCAATCTCATTGATATCAACGTTGACGGGCGACTGATTAAAGCTGTCGCTATTGTTAGCAAGCAGGCATTTACGTATGTGTTTGATCGGGTCACGGGCGAGCCTGTCTGGCCCATTGAGGAACGATCGGTACCGCAGTCGGATGTGCTGGGGGAACGGCTGGCCGCGACACAGCCTTTTCCGACGAAACCTCCTCCGTTCGATCTCCAGGGTGTCACCGTTGATAGTCTGATTGACTTCACGCCAGCGCTTCGTGCTGAAGCCTTAGAGATTCTCGACCAGTTTGTTTGGGGGGCTATTTTTGCCCCGCCGACACTGATTGATCAGAGACCAGGAGGGAAACAGGGCACTGTCCTCAGTCCGGGTACCGCGGGTGGAGCGAGTTGGTCGGGTGCCGGCATCGATCCTGAAACAGGAATTCTCTATGTTCCTTCCGCGTACAGTCAGAACATTATTGGTCTGACCCCGTCGGAGCACCCTCGTTCGGACGTCCGTTTTGCACGAGAGAAGTACACATCGGCTCCGGGGCCGCAGGGATTGTCGTTTTTTAAACCGCCCTATGGTCGTGTGACTGCGATTGACCTGAATACGGGTGATATCGTGTGGCAAAAGCCTAATGGGGAGGGACCTCGCGATCATCCTGCCATTCGTCATTTGGATCTGCCGTGGCTTGGCCAAGGCGGGCGCGCATCTGTTTTAGTCACACCAGACCTGTTATTTCTTGGTGAAGGTGCAAATGTTGGCGTGGCGGCCTTGACCCAATTTTGGGGAGGTGTTGGGGGGAAGAAATTTCGCGCGTATGACAAACAGACCGGCGACGTCGTGTGGGAGATAGCATTGCCAGGAGGCACCAGCGGTGCCCCAATGACCTACATGTATCAAGGACGCCAGTACATCGTCGTGGCCGTTGGATGGGAAGACATGGCGAGTGAGTGGATCGCTTTGGCGCTTCCTGAATAACACCATGGGGCAGCGCAGACGAAAGAATTCGTATGGCGAAGAAAATGACATGGAGTCG
>CAUZRA010000194.1:0-4065 GCA_963582035.1 Vicinamibacteria bacterium
TATGCGGAATCGGTGTCACATCACGAATCGACTTAACTTTAAGACCAACAGTCGTCTGCAATGCACGAATCGCGGACTCCCGACCAGCGCCTGGCCCCTTAACTCTGACTTCCACTGACCGAACACCGAAAGATTTCGCACCGTTACCGGCCGCCACCGCCGCCTGTGTAGCTGCGAACGGAGTTCCTTTTCGAGAACCCTTGAATCCAATACCACCAGCACTCGACCATGACAATACGGCACCATCACCATCCGTGATGGTTATGATGGTGTTATTAAATGAAGACTGAATGTGAACAACGCCGTGATGAACCACACGTTTTTCACCTCGTTTTTTAAAATTTTTCTTTCGGCGTTTCGGCTTACCAGCCGGCATTCCACTTTCAACATTCTCAACTTTTGCCATACTTGTTTCCTAGGTTGCTTTCTTCCTCGAGACCGCACCTTTACGCGGGCCTTTCCGCGTGCGGGCATTAGTGCTCGTGCGTTGTCCCCTGACCGGAAGATTCCTCCGGTGCCGTTGCCCTCGGTAACAGCCAATCTCCATCAGACGCTTGATATTCATTGAAATCTCCTTCCGGAGATCGCCTTCAACGCGTCCCTGCTCCTCAATCACGAGGTTAATCTTTCGAACTTCATCTTCAGTAAGGTCTTTAACCCGCGTATCCGGTCCGACACCTGATGCATCTAAAATAATTCCAGACCGATGGGACCCAATTCCATAAATGTACGTCAAGCCAACTTCGATGCGCTTCGTTCTTGGAAGATCCACACCTGCAATCCGTGCCATCGTGCTACCCCTGCCTCTGTTTATGCTTTGGGTTAGGACAGATCACCCGCACAACACCACGTCGGCGGACAACTTTGCACTTACTACACATACGTTTGACCGACGCTCGTACTTTCATTTTGACCTCAGATCAGAACCAATTGTTAACAGTACCGATAAAGCGGCGTTCAACATTACCATCACACCCAGCATTAAAATAACCAGCCCTTTTTCATTGCTCCCTGTAACCGCTACACTCCATCAACCGACACAAGTCGATTCATGTTTTCGGCGGCCGATGAACTCTTTGAAACCTCAAACTTAAACGGTTGACTAAGCACGAGAGGTCCGTCACTCGTAATGGCAACCGTGTGTTCAAAATGCGCGGACAAACTTCCATCTTTCGTAACAGCTGTCCACCCATCGTCCAGCACTTTTACCGCCGCACCACCAACATTTACCATTGGTTCGATAGCCAAGACCATCCCGTCGGTCAACCGGGCACCTTGCCCAGGCACTCCATAATTAGGAACTTGGGGGTCCTCATGAAGGTTAGTGCCAATTCCATGCCCCACAAATTCTCGGACCACCGAATAGCCATGTGCTTCAACGTGCTTCTGAACCGCATGCCCTAAATCTGATACGTACCCTCCAGGCTGAGCCTTCGAAATCGACCGATTCAGCGCTTCTTGGGTAACTTCCAAAAGTGCCTCTGCTTCAGTTGAAATTGAACCGACCGGCACGGTTACCGCCGAATCTCCATAAAACCCATCCATGACAACACCAAGATCAATAGAAACTACATCTCCACTTTGAAGTGCACGGCCCGATGGAATGCCATGAACAACCTCATCATTAATTGATGTACACAAAGTCGAAGGAAATCCGTGATAACCCTTAAAGGCTGGCAGGGCACCGGCTGCACGCACACGATCTTCAGCAAGCGTGTCCAGGTCCAGTGTCGTTACGCCTGGCTGAACAACACTCCGCAATTCAGTAAGAACTTCAGCGACAAGCGAATTTGCACTTCGCATCTTCTGAATCTCTGATGGACTTTTCGTTACAATCATGCCGCAACTCCATCAACAGCAGCACCGACCAATGCCGCAACAGCTTCTTCATCTTGACTTCCATCAATAGATCGAAATGTGGGCCGCTGCTGGTAATACCCGATGAGCGGTTCAGTCCTCTGCCTATAAACTATGAGTCGTTGGCGTACAACATCTTCCCGGTCATCGCTGCGCTGCTTAAGTGCGCCGCCACATGTACCACAAGTAGCGGTCGGACGCCCGTTAACAGACCCAGTAATCGCACCGCAAGACTCACACATCCGACGGGTTGATAATCGACGTACGAGCTCGTCGTCATTAACAGAAAGGTCAATCACGACCAGCGGTTCACGCACTCCAAGCATGTTATCGAGTGCGTCGGCCTGAGAAACTGTACGCGGGAAACCATCCAAAAGAAACCCGTGACGAGCATCGTCTTTTCCCAGTCGGTCGTTCACGATGCCAATCATGATCTCGTCATTAACGAGCTGACCGGCCTCAATAACCATTTCTGCCTTCCGACCAAGGTCGGTGCCTGCTTGGACAGCCTCTCGAAGGATCTCTCCGGTCGATATATGCGGAACACCACGACTCTGAGCCAGACGACTTGCCTGCGTACCTTTACCTGCACCGGGAGGCCCCAACATGACGAGATTCAGCGCCACTAGGTTCGCCTTCCCTTAATGCGAGTCTTTTTCATAAACCCGTCGTAATGGCGCATAATTAGTTGCGACTCCACCTGCTGCACCGTATCCATAGAGACACCAACAATGATTAAGAGAGAAGTCCCTCCAAAGTAAAACGTCACGCCAAGTCCATTAGTTATAAACCCAGGCAGTGCGTTGTACAAGGTGTCTCCAATCACAGGAATCGCATCAGCACGAAACCCACTAATCATAAGATCTGGCATAACAGCAACAAACGCCAAATAGATAGAACCGACAAAAGTGATGCGCGTCAATATCGTGTCAATGTGCTCCGCTGTACGTTTCCCAGGACGAATACCTGGAACAAAGCCGCCATGCTTCCGCATGTTCTCTGCGACATCGTCTGGGTTAAAAATGATGGCAGTATAGAAATAAGCAAAAAAGATAATGCCACCCATAAACATCAGGTAATACAAAGGCATTCCATTAGTCAATTGATCAGTAATGGCCGTGACCCATCCACCCACCGGGAAAGCAGTCGCCATGGTGGCCGGCATCGCAATAATCGAAGAAGCAAAAATGACCGGAATAACCCCGCCAGTATTTACTTTCAGCGGAATATGCGTGCTTGTCCCACCGTACATTTTTCGCCCAACAACACGTTTGGCATACTGAACGGTGACACGCCGATGGCCACGTTCAATAAAAACAACAGCACCAATGGTCGCAACCATCACAACGGCAAGTGCGATCAACGTAAACAATCCGATAGCACCGCTACGCATCTGCTCCATCGTTGTGAGAACCGCCGTAGGAGCTCCAACAACGATGCCTGCAAAAATAATGAGTGACATCCCGTTCCCGATACCCCGCTCGGTAATTTGCTCTCCGAGCCACATAATGAAAGCTGTGCCAACCGTGAGTGTCAGCACGGTCATCAATCTAAAACTCCACCCGGGCTCATAGACGAGTGGCAAACCACCAACATTCGTCTGGCGCTCCAAAAAAATGGAAATAGCCGTCGCTTGAACAATGCACAGCCCAATCGTTCCGTAGCGCGTGTACTGGGTAATCTTTCGGCGCCCGAGTTCACCTTCCTTCGATAGACGCTCCAGATAAGGCCAGACAACTGTCAGTAACTGAATAATGATCGACGCACTGATATAGGGCATGATCCCAAGCGCAAAGATTGTCGCTTGGGCTAGGTTGCCTCCGGAAAACATGTTGTAAAGACCAAACATCGTATTTCCAGCTTGTTCGACGAGAAGCTGAAGCGCCTCTGTATTCACTCCTGGTGTAGGAATCGCACTTCCTATTCGGTACACACCAAGGATCGCAAGCGTGAAAAGCACACGCTTCCGCAAGTCAGGAATCGAAAAAATGCTCTTGATACTGTCGATCATTCAGTAGATTCCTTACCCTGCGGACCTACGCGGGGTAACACCTCCGTCTGACCACCAGCTGCCACTATTAGTTCAGCAGCTTTCTTACTAAAACCATGGGCCTTGACCATTAACTTCTTCGTAAGTTCGCCTCGCGCCAACACTTTCACCAAAGCCCGTCGACTGATCAAACGCTGTTCACGTAGTAATGACGGTGT
>CAUZRA010000195.1:0-4058 GCA_963582035.1 Vicinamibacteria bacterium
GAGCTTTTGCCCCGAGTGTGACCGCCTGCCCGGGCTGTGGTCGAACCACAAGTTCTACATTTCAAGAACTCACACAGCGAATTCAGGTTTACATCCGCAGCATGATGCCTACATGGAAAATGCAATATAGCGGCGTCGAAGAGATGACCGTCGCAGTCATGGGATGCGTCGTTAACGGCCCTGGCGAATCCAAAGCGGCAAACATCGGCATTAGCCTCCCTGGTACAGGTGAAGCGCCTAACTGTCCTATCTTTATTGACGGTCAACACACCACAACGCTGCGTGGATCGTATGAAGAGCTTTCTGAAGCGTTCCGTCAACTGATCGACAATTACATCGAGAAAACTTACGAGAAAAAATCTCTCGTAGTGCGATGAGCACCTTGTTCAATGTCGATATCAATCCAACTCATCGCCATCGATATCGATGGCACACTTCTTGACAACCAAGGAAAACTACCTCCACCCAACCATTTAGCGGTGAGCAACGCATTGTCAGCCGGCATCCGGATCGTAGTTGTGACCGGTCGCGCATTTCATCACGCGCTACCAACCGCAAAGTTATTGGGCCCAGACATAACGCTGATTGTGAGCAATGGAGCCTTGACCAAAAAACTAGACGGCTCAACACTCGCAAGCCGATTAATTCCTCGAAAGAACGCACTGGCCATCATTGCCGCAACCAGACCATTACATCGTGGCGTAGGCGTAATACTTGACCGTCTAGATGAACAGCAATATCTCTATGAAAAGATCGACTGGTCACATCCACAAAGAAGTGGGTATTACAAGACGAACAGTGCCTTCATTACGCATAGCGATCCGATAGAAAATGGTCTGCTGGACGACCCTGTGCAGGTCGCGTTCAATGGCGGTGTGGACGAGATGCGATGTCTTGCGGATGCAATCGCCCGCCTCCCCGAAGCTCAAAAACTCAAGATCACACTAACCGAGTACGAAAATCGTAATTTTTCTCTGCTGGACATCATTGACGGAGGGTGGTCAAAAGGTGCCGCACTTGCTGCCTGGGTGGAGCACCTTGGCATGCGCCCCGCAATGATTATGGCCATCGGGGACAACTTGAACGATCAAGAAATGCTTGAGTACGCAGGATCGCCGGTTGTTATGGGAAACGCTGTTAGTGCCCTTAAAACTCGCGAGTGGCCAGTTACCGCTACGAATGACGATTGCGGTCTGGCTGTGGCAATTAACAGCCTACTCGCTCAGTCGACGTAAGCCAGGTCAAAGATAAACCTAATTCGGCAAACGCAACCTCAGACTCGTTACCGCCATGGCATTAGTGCTTCGATCCATTCGATGCGGGTTAAATCGTTGTAGATGACGGTGACCATCAGAAACATCATCACCGCAAAGCCTGCAAACAGCATCCGTTCCTTTACTTGCACACTAAAATCACGCCGCGCCGCACCTTCGATTGCCATGATGAAGATGTGCCCACCATCCAGTACCGGAATAGGCAATAAATTCAGAATGCCGAGATTGACCGAAATCATCGACATCAAAGTAAAGAGTTGTATCCATCCAACTTCAGCAGCCTGTCCGGCCATCGTCGCAATACCTAGTGGGCCCGCCAGTTGCTTGGGTGAGGTTTCTGCAGTCAAAAGTCCCCGGAGTGTCCGGAAAATAAGACCGGACCACTCAATGTTCCGATCAAAACTCATCTGCAAAGCCTCAATGAAACCTGGTTCGACAACACGAACCTCAAATGGACTGAACTGCACACCGATCACACCCGTATCACCTCGCTGCATAGGGGTAACAACGAGATCTCGCGTCTCACCATCGCGCATTATCGTGATGGCAAGAGGAATCCCAGTACTTTCGGCGATACGCGGAACGAGGTCTTCCCCGGTCACTGATTCACCATTGATTGCATAGATCACATCACCGACCTGAACACCAGCACTATCCGCCGGTTCGTCTGCATTAACTTGAATAATTTCTGGGCGGAGTACAGGTCCAACTCCCAAATCTCCCATTTCAAAATTGGTACGGGCATCAGTCCGCGTATCAGGTGTTACATCTAAGACACGTTCACGGCCGGCACCATCGCGTACGACAATCTCGATCTCGCGATCAGCTCTTGGAAGCACCTCGAGAAATAGTTCATCCCAGGTTGAGACGCCTCGGCCGGCAACACTCACAATCTGTTCGCCAACTTCGATGCCAACACGAGCAGCCGGTGAATTCTCTGCAACGCGCCCGACGACTGCAGGCTCCGCCTCAAACGCTGGCTCGTTGGCACCCTGATAGAGCACGCCCCACATGACTAGTAGCGAGAAAATCAAATTCATCGCTGGTCCAGCAAAAAGAACCTGGAAACGCTCCCATTTTGTCTTCGACATGAACTCGTCGTCGGCACCCACTAGACCTTCTTCGGAATTTTCACCAGCCATTTTTACGTAGCCACCGAGTGGAATGATGCTGACGCAGTACTCTGTATCACCGCGAGTAAACTTCAGAATCTTCGGTCCAAAACCAAGTGAAAATGTAATTACTCGAACACCCAGTCGCCGTGCGGCCAAAAAATGACCCAACTCGTGGACAAAAACGAGAACACCAAGAACAAAAATAAATCCAAAAAAGCTATTCACAATAAAAGTCCGATCAAACTAGGTTTCATTTCTCATATTACTCGGTAATGACCGACTCAGAAAAAGTCCGAGCCCATGCATCGACTTCCCGAACTGCCGAAAGGCTCGATGGCGCCTCGGAAGACCGTCCACGAGCCGCGTCCAAAGTTCGCTCAATAACAGAGTAAATCTGGGTAAAAGCTAAACGATTAGACAAAAATGCAGCCACTGCAACCTCATTAGCAGCATTCAGTACAGTGGGAAGACTGCCTCCGCCAACCAATGCCGTGTAAGCCAAAGACAAACATGGAAACCGATTTGTGTCTGGCGACGAAAACTCAAGCGGTCCGCAGGCTGCCAAGTCAAGAGAAGCAATGGGTGTCGTCCACCGATCAGGATAAGACACCGCATATTGAATTGGCAATCGCATATCGGTAACACCGAGTTGGGCAATGATCGAACCGTCTCGAAACTCCACTAATGAGTGCACAATAGACTGAGGATGAATCAGAACGTCAATCTGATCCGGATGGGCATCAAAGAGCCAATGGGCTTCTATGACCTCAAGTCCTTTGTTCATCATCGTTGCAGAATCGACAGATATTTTTGGACCCATTGACCACGTGGGGTGCTGGAGCGCTTCTTCCGGAGTGACAGAATCAAATTCTTCTATTTTTCTCTCTCGGAAAGGTCCTCCCGACGCAGTCAAAACATAGCGCACAACGTCGCAGGTTCGACGATCGACACATTGATAGATAGCATTATGTTCACTATCGACCGGAAGAATTTTCGCTCCGTAACGTCTAGCAGCTTCAACCATGATACTGCCGGCCATCACCAGTACCTCTTTATTCGCAAGTGCAATCGTCTTACCAGCCTCGATCGCTGCCAGCGTAGCACCGAGGGCCGCGGTTCCGGATGAAGCACACAGAACAAGGTCTACATTTGGATGCGTTGCGACCTCTGTCAAACCATCTTCACCATGAGCTACCACTGCCTGGCCAAGAACACCACTTCCCCGAAGACGTTCAACAGCTTCTGAACTTGCGAGGGATACAACTGTTGGTTTGAATTGGTGGACCTGCTGAGCAAATAGGTCGACATTTTGACCTGCCGCGAGACCAACGACTTGCACGCGGTCTCTGTGAGAGGCAACCACCGACAAAGCACTCCTACCGATGGAGCCAGTGGAACCAAGGATAGCGATTCGCTTCACGACGAAGCCCTTACTAATACGGACATAACCACGTAATAAACAGGCGCCGCAAATAGCAGTCCATCGATTCGGTCTAGAACACCACCATGCCCCGGGATCAGGGCCGACGAATCCTTCATGACTGATGCTCGTTTCAGGCGGGACTCAAACAGGTCGCCCGCGATACCGAGCAGGGCAATCATCACGCCAAAAAGTGCGTGCCATCCACTGCCCAAACCCGGCATAACCGAGCCACCAAAACTAAGTAGC
>CAUZRA010000196.1:0-4041 GCA_963582035.1 Vicinamibacteria bacterium
TCTCCATGCCAGCGATGCTGAAACGAAAATTAAGCCGCTGGGTTTTGAAACATCCGACCCTGTCGATACTGCACCAACGGTGAACCACTCTACTCCGTCGGCAACTGAGATGGACGAAGGCGTGAAGACCGAACTACAGGCCGTCGAATTTGTAGCGGAGGATGATGTGCGTACCGCGGTACAGCATTCGCGTCAGATTGTGATCGATGACAGAACAATTGTTACGCCGGCCGCGCGTGATCTTGCTGTTGAGCACGGAATCTTCGTCGATCTGTCTGCAGGACGAACGCGATAATTACGTCCGGAGTTTCAGGCTCACCAGCGTCCAGACAGCCGAGATGAAATCCTTCCAGGAAATCTTTTTACCCTCGGTAAAGCTCCGCCCGTTATACGAAATCGGAACTTCATGAATCGTGACACCCTGTTTTAGGAGTTTGGCGGTAATTTCAGGCTCGACATTAAAGCTATTTGAGACCAGTTTTAAATTTTGTACAAGCTGACGATCGAGTAATTTGTAGCAGGTCTCCATGTCGGTGAGCTTACTGCCGTACAACAGATTCGTTAGACCTGTGAGAAGCCTATTGCCCACGAAGTGGCGTACGGTCATTGTCGGTTGCGATGTCGCTAGTCGAGACCCGTACACCACAGCCGCATTCCTGCTATCCACAATCGCTAACAATTTAGAGAAATCAGACGGATCATATTCAAGATCCGCGTCCTGGATAATCACAAACTCACCTGTAGCCTGTCGAAATCCAGAGCGGAGTGCGGCACCTTTCCCTTTGTTGTAATCGTGAAGCAACAGGGTGAAGGTTTCGTCGTGATGCTCTTCCAGGAGCGCGCGTGTGCCGTCCGTGGAACAGTCGTCGACAACGATGACTTCCTTTTCGATAGCAATCGCTGACACGCGACCGAGAACTTGGATAATCGTGGCGCGCTCGTTGTAAACCGGAATGATGACCGACAACCGCATAGTGGTGGTTAAATCATAACCGCGGATAGAATGTAATCCGTCGCTCAATATTATTGATTGTTGTCGAGCCTAGATCAGATCAGCGCAATTTGTGTAAGAGGGGCAAGCTGGCCCGTTATCGGAGCCAAAGACGACGCTTTTTTTCAGCCAGCAGTCTGTGTTAACCTCGTTTGTCTATTTTCGGACGACCAACAAGCCTATGATCCGCAAACGCTATTCGTGTATCTTTGCCGACCGATCCAGTGGTGCGGTGCACCGGTTTACAGTTCCTGTGCGACCTGTGATCGCCGTCTGCTTAGGTATCCTGGCGGTACCTATTGGGTATACCGTCCAAGATCGTTGGGCTTCGCATACGAAAATAGAACAACTCCGCCTACAGAATGCTCGACTCGAATTAGAAAATTCAAGCTATCGGATAACAGCATCTGGACTCACAAACAGTATTGCCGGCCTACAAAATGGACTCACTGAACTTTCCTCTCGTCTTGAAGTCATCGCTTTGGAGTCACAGGAATTTAATAAACTGCCTGATTCGGTTCGTGCCGCGACCATTCCGCAAAGTGTTCCAGAGATTGCTCCGACCGATACGTTTGACTTGTTAGGTGGAATTCTTGGGTCCGTAGACGAGCGATTACAATCGATTCGACACGGCGTCGCGCTTCGTGAGGCGCTATCGGATGCCACACCCAACATGTGGCCGGCCGACGGATGGCTTTCTGCGTCGTACGGCTACCGCGAGGATCCCTTTACAGGAGAACGTGACTATCACCCGGCGATAGACATCTCTACACGACGTGGCCAACCGGTGTATTCGACTGCTACGGGTCGCGTAACTGAGGCGCGACGTAATGGTGACTACGGAAAACTTATTCAAATTGCGCACGGATTTGGATTGGTGACTCGGTACGGTCATCTGGCCGACTACGCGGTCGAGGTCGGAGATACCGTCGAACGTGGTGAGGTTATCGGGTATGTGGGTTCCACCGGTCGTGCAACGGGCTCTCACGTTCACTATGAAGTACTCGTGAACGGACGCACACTCAACCCGCTTCGTCTCCTTCCAGATACGGACGCTATCTCAGCCAACTAGAGCGAATACGCCCGATTTTAAGCCTTCGTTTGCCAACGAAGCGATCGAACACTACAATCCTTCATTCTTTGTCCAGTATTTCTTCCTCGTATAGGTTCTGACGTCTGATGCTGGATACCTTACTTGCCAAGGTCTTCGGTACACAGAACCAGCGTGACCTGAAGCGCATCCAACCCCTTGTTGTAGAGATCAATGCGCGCGAGACAGACATTCGCGGGCTCAGTGATTCCGAACTGCAGGCGAAAACCGTTACCTTTCGGCAGCAACTCGATCAGGGCGCGCCTCTTGACGATCTCTTGGTCGACGCCTTTGCGGTCGTAAGAGAGACTGGATGGCGTGTCCTCGAGATGCGTCACTTCGATGTCCAACTGATCGGCGGCATTATGCTCCATCGCGGCAAGATCGCCGAGATGAAGACCGGAGAGGGAAAAACGCTCGTTGCAACGTTGGCCGCGTATCTGAATGCACTGGAAGGCAAAGGCGTGCACGTCGTCACCGTTAACGACTATCTGGCAAGACGCGACTCGGATTGGATGGGTCGGATTTATCGCTTTCTCGGCATGTCTGTTGGAGTTGTTCAGCACGACATTCGGGATCCCGACCGCCACGCGGCTTATCGATGCGATATCACGTACGGGACAAACAATGAGTTTGGGTTCGATTACCTTCGAGACAACATGAAATTTGATGTGACGCAGTTTGTTCAGCGTCCTCACAATTTCGCGATTGTCGACGAAGTAGACAGTATCCTGATCGACGAGGCGCGGACGCCGCTGATCATCTCGGGGCCGGCAGCACAGTCCACTGATTTGTACTACGAGGTCGACCGAATTATCCCGCAACTCAAACTTGGTGCCGTGACGCAAGGGAGCGTGCCTGCCGAAGAACGTGAGGCACTCGAAGATACCGGCGATTTCCTCAAGGACGAAAAACACAAAACAATCACGCTTACCGAAAGCGGTATGGCGAAATGCGAAACCATACTGAAGGCTCGCATACAACCTGGCGGCCTCTACGACCCGGCGAATATGCCGCTCCTTCACCACATCAATCAGGCACTTCGCGCGCACAATCTTTTTGAGCGAGACGTCGACTATATGGTTAAGGATAATCAGGTTGTTATTGTCGATGAATTCACTGGGCGTCTGATGCCCGGGCGTCGCTGGGGTGATGGCTTGCACCAGGCCGTGGAAGCTAAGGAAAAAGTTAAGATCGAACGCGAGAACCAAACGCTCGCAACGATTACATTTCAAAACTATTTCCGAAAATATGACAAATTGTCAGGGATGACCGGTACCGCCGAAACAGAAGCGACCGAGTTTGCCAAAATTTACGATCTTGACGTGTTCGCGGCCCCGACGAACCGGGATCTGATCCGCATCGAACAACCTGACCAGATCTACCGCACCACCAAAGAGAAATATACGGCAATCGTTAACGATATTCTTACTGCGCAGGAGGCTGGACGGCCCGTTCTTGTCGGCACGGTCTCTATTGAAAAATCAGAGACGATCTCAGGACTCCTGAAGCGACGCGGCATCAAGCATGTTGTTCTCAATGCGAAATATCATGAGAAAGAAGCAGAGATCGTTGCGCAGGCTGGTCGTTCTGGAGTGATTACGATCGCCACAAACATGGCCGGCCGTGGAACCGACATTCTTTTGGGTGGCAACCCCGAACACATGGCGCGTCGGCAGGCATTGGCCGAGGATGTGGCTGAACGCCTGCCGCCAGGTGAGCAGAAGTTTGTTGATGACGACGAGTACGTTTACTTTTTCCAAGACGGATTTTTTCGTATCCCTCGCGCGGAATGGGAACGTATCTTTGCCCATTTCAAGACCGAAACTGACGCAGACCATGACGCCGTCGTGAGCGCGGGCGGTCTGCACATCATCGGCACAGAGCGGCACGAGGCACGGCGTATCGACAATCAATTAAGGGGACGCTCTGGACGACAAGGTGACCCCGGTTCGTCTCG
>CAUZRA010000197.1:0-3999 GCA_963582035.1 Vicinamibacteria bacterium
GCAAATCCTGACTGAATCTGTCGCGCTATCGGTTATCGGTGGAATCATTGGAACAATGGTCGGTGCCGGCGCCGCCCTTGCTCTTGACCACTTTGCGCCAGTTCCCGCGAGTGTGCACTCCTGGTCCGTCATTCTCGCCATCGCCATGGCCGGCATAGTCGGATTATTTTTCGGCCTGTATCCAGCATCACGTGCTGCGTCATTAGATCCAATCGACGCTCTCGGGCGAGGCGACTGAGATGCAAAGTGGACTATTCCAAGAAATCATTTCGATGGCAATCACCACCATCCGAACGCAGAAGGTTCGGTCTGGGTTAACCATCCTCGGAATCGTCATTGGTATTACCTCCATCGTTGGCATGACGTCCCTGATTCGGGGTTTTGATGAGTCACTGCGCGATGTGATCCGTAACATCGGGCCGGACACGGTATTTCTTTCGCAGTTCTCCGGCGTCAGTCTGATGGCTGGATCAGACTTAAAGGAATTGTTGCAACGACCGACGTTGACACCAAGTGATGCACGAGCGATAGAACGACAAGCCGAATCTGTTGCCGCCGTGAATCTGACGTTGGGTTCATCAGGCGGTCCAGCAAGCACACGAACTCGCATTCATTACCGCGGTGAACGTACTAACCGGATCACAATATCCGGATCAACCGCGAACTGGCCTGATGTATTCCGCGCCAATCTTACCTACGGGCGGTTCTATACAGAAGGCGAGGTTACCCACCGAAGGCGTGTCGTTGTCTTAGGGCAGAATCCCTATCTAGCATTATTTCCAAATGTTGACCCGCTCGGAAAGACGGTCCGCATTGGCAACCAACCGTACACTGTCATTGGGGTCTTGCAACCTCGTCCGAATGCGGGTGGTCTCGCGTCAGATATCGACAGCGTTGCTTTGATCCCACATACCGCGTACCAAAAACAGTTTGGTGTTCGTGTCCTACGCAGTCGCAGGGGTACATTTACCAGCGTCATGATCGCTGCAGTTCCACATGAAGGCGTTCCGCGGGAGGAGGCAATTCAGGACATCACCGACGTAATGCGCATCCGACATGGCCTCCGGCTTGATGAACCCAACGACTTTGACATAGTGACCCAAGATGCGGCCATGCGGTTGTGGGATCAAGTCAGTAGCACAACGTATTTAGCCCTTGTTGCGATCTCTTCAATCGCGTTGCTTGTAGGTGGCATTGGCGTCATGGCCATTATGACGATCTCCGTCAAAGAACGAACTCGAGAAATCGGTACTCGTAAAGCTCTTGGGGCAAGACGTCGAGAAATTCTCTGGCAGTTCCTACTTGAAGCGGTATTTCTTACTGCCATCGGAGGTTTACTCGGAGTCATGTTCGGTAGTGGAATTGGGATCGGTGTGCACTTTGCGACTGGTTTTCCAATTTCCATGCCCTGGTGGTCATTCGCAATTGGAGTCGGGTCTTCCGGCGCCGTTGGAATCATCTTTGGCATTCTGCCGGCAATTCGAGCATCAGCCCTAGATCCAATTGAAGCACTGCGCTACGAATAATCAAGCGATCGGTTCATAAATTTACGGACTTGAGCCGTTCGGCCGCACACTATACGATTTAACCTCAATTTAACGTTTTCTATCGTCCGCCGTCGGATATATGGATGCAGCAAATAACTGGCATTCATTTCTGAATCAAGCTCATCGCCTGAACTGTGTAGGCGCGGAGTAGGAGAGGTAGGGGTAGCGTGTATGAAGGTCTATGACGCGTCTAGTATTCGCAATGTTGCCATCGTAGGTCATAGTGGGTCGGGAAAGACGCAATTAGTTTCCGCAATGCTGTTCGACGCAAAAATGGTCAATCGGTTGGGCATGGTCGACGAAGGTACAACGACCACTGACTTTGATGACGAAGAGATTGCACGCAAGCACACCTTGGCATCAAGCGTCGCATTCGTGGAATGGAACAAGACCAAAATTAATTTAATTGACACACCTGGAATTGCCAACTTTATGAGTGACACGCGTGCCGCACTGCGCGTAGCAGACGCGGCGATTATCGTTGTGGATGCAGTCGCCGGTGTCGAGGTGCAAACTGAAAAAGTCTGGGGTATTGCAGAGGAACTCGGACTGCCCTGTCTTGTTGTCTTGAATCTTCTTGACCGAGAACGTGCCAGCCTTGACCGCTCTCTTGAATCGTTGCACGGCTCATTGGGACGTGCTGTTGTACCAATACAGATTCCTATCGGAGCCGAAAAAGACTTTAACGGACTTGTTGATCTTGTTGGTATGAAAAGCATCAGCTTTTCATCGGATAAGAATGGCACCGCAACAAATGGCGATGTACCTGAAGCCCTCAACGAGCAAGCAACGAAGGCACAAGAAGCCTTGATTGAAATGGTCGCAGAAGCCGACGACTCGTTAATGGAAAAATTCTTCGAAGAAGGCAGTCTTGGCCAACAAGACCTGGAAACTGGTCTTAAACAAGCGACCATCGCACGGGAAATCATCCCTTTGGTCTGCACGTCCGCGCATGAAAATATTGGCATTCAGGCACTGCTGGACACCATAACCACATACGTCCCGTCAGCTGCGGACCACCCACTACCCGCTGTCAATCGAGAAACCACTGAACCCGAAAGTTACGACGCCAGTGTCGGCGCACCATCGGCCGTCTTCGTCTGGAAGACAATCGCCGATCCATTTGCCGGCCGTATCACGCTATTTCGGGTCGCAGCCGGAACCTTAAAATCAGACTCATTTGTATACAACCTGACACAGTCGACAAACGAACGCTTGGGATCCTTAGCCATCATGCAAGGAAAGCACCAAGAGGCGGTCGACGAAGTCCGTGCCGGCGACATCGGGTCGGTTGCTAAGCTGAAAGATACACAAACGAGTGACACACTCGCAGACAAGACCAGTACAACAATGTTTAAACCTATTTTGTTTGCCGAGCCGGTCTTGTCTTATGCCATAGAACCTAAGAGTCGGGGTGATGAGGAAAAAATTAGCGGTGCACTGCAGCGACTTGAAGAGGAAGACCCGACCATTCAATATGGACGTGACGCACAAACCAAGCAACTTCTACTCTCCGGCCAAGGTCAATTGCACATAGAAGTCACAGTTGCCAAACTCAGGCGCCGCTTTGGTGTCGAAGTTAACCTTAAACTGCCACGCATTGCCTACAGAGAGACCATCACAGCGGCGGCGGAAGCTCACGGCCGACATAAGAAACAATCTGGAGGTCATGGTCAGTTCGGCGACTGTAAAATTCGAGTTGAACCGTTAAAACGAGGCGCGGATTTTTCGTTCGTCGACGAAATCTTTGGCGGGTCCATTCCTAGACAATTTATCCCCGCGGTTGAAAAAGGCATCCTCGAAGCTCGTGACCGAGGTTATATTGCCGGTTACCCAATGGTCGATTTCAAGGTCACACTATACGATGGCCAGTTCCATGCCGTCGATTCCAACGAAATGTCGTTCAAAATGGCTGGACGTCTGGCATTTCGTGATGCGATGTCAAAAGCGAAACCAACGCTTCTGGAGCCCGTAATGACCGTCGAGGTCTATGCACCCAGTGACTTCGCCGGAGATCTAATGGGTGACCTTAATGGACGTCGCGGCCGAATCGGTGGCATGGAAACCCGTGGTGCTGCAACATTAATTAAGGCGCAGGTTCCCATGTCAGAAATGTTGACCTACGAACAACAACTGACGTCGGCTACTGGTGGCCGTGGCTCGTACCATATGGAATTTTCTCATTACGAAGATGTGCCTTCGCATCTCCACGCACAAATTGTTGCTGCCGCAAAGGCTGAACGTGGCGAGGCGGCCACTGACGAAGAATAACGGCCTAGACTTTCTTGCGTGTACGCTTCGATTGCGTCTTCGTAGCACCAAAGTCAGGCCGGCTCGTTCGACCACCGTCTTCTTTTTCACCACGAATTCTTCGAGCCGCCTTACGAATGCGCCCGCCGACACCACTATCTTTCGACGCAGCAGCCTCGCCACCGTCATCTGGTGAAACTTC
>CAUZRA010000198.1:0-3998 GCA_963582035.1 Vicinamibacteria bacterium
CCGATGTTTCTACCGACCGTAACGGACATGGCACAACAACTCGGTGCGATCAATCCACTCGCAATCGCTTCCTCGATGAACATCGGCGCCCATCTCGTAGATGTTTCTGCCCTATCTACACTCGGGGCACTATGCATGGCGGCTGCACCGCCGCATGAAGACAGTCGAAAACTATTCAATAAATTGATGGCATGGGGCTTATCGATGACTCTCGTCGGTGGAGCCACCTGTTGGTTGCTGTTTACCTTTTTTGGTGTCGGTCTGGGCTAGGTGCTTTTCGGTTTCGAAGTCAAAGACTTCCGCTGGCACGCCTGACCGAACCACTTCCCCATTAGCCAACGCGACCACCCAGTCAGCGATCCGCCGCACTTCATCTGGAACGTGTGACACATAGATCATTGGTATCTTCAGTTCTTCGCGAACACGTTCAAGATACGGAAGGATACGATCTCGAAGATCAACATCAAGAGCCGCAAGAGGCTCGTCAAGTAGTAAGACCATTGGTCGCGCCATCAGCGCACGCGCCAACGCGACTCGCTGTCGTTCGCCTCCTGAAAGTTTTCCGATGGCACGGGAGAGTAATTCCTGAATCTCGAGAATCTGAAGAACCGGTCGCGCGTGTTCCTCAGTATCCCCGTTAGACATGCCGTATAGAACATTTTGCTGCACAGTCAAATGTGGAAACAGTGCCAGATCCTGTGGGACGTATCCAATCTGTCGCTCGCACGGAGGCAGATTAATCCCGCTGTGACTGTCAAATAATATTTTCTGGCCAACCTGTATCACGCCTGCATCCGGCTGACGCAGTCCGGCAACGGCATCGAGGATTGTCGTTTTACCCGATCCGGACGGTCCGACAATTGCCACGGCTTGCGTTTCTATCTCAACAGAAATATTGAGTAAAAACTGCCCCTGACGAAGATTAATTGTAAGCGTCAACAAGGAACCTTTGTTGCCCATCACGTCGCGACTCCGAGACGATTCGCGACATGAACAGCCACGAAACCGATAGCCACGGCCGCAATGATCAGGATTGCGGCAGCCGTATCCTGTCCGAGTTCAGCATGTCGGTAAATGGCCACCGACAGTGTTCGGGACCCAGGAAGAGAACCGGCAATCATAACGGTGGCCCCAAACTCACCAATCGCCCGTGAGAATCCCAGGACCGCACCAGCCAACACCCCGCGCCTGGCAAGCGGCAAGCTGATGGTCCAAAAAACCTTCACAGGACGCGCCCCTAGCGTTGCTGCGACTCCTTCGTAACGCCGGTCAACCGCCTCAAATCCGGCACGGGCAGAACGAACGAGTAACGGAAATCCCATAACCGCCATTGCCACAACCACTGCCTTCCAAGTAAAAACAATATCTACCCCAATCGCGTCAATCAGCCCACCAAATAATCCTCGGCGCCCCAGAAGTTTCAAAAGAATCAATCCGGTCGCAACTGGCGGCACAACAAGAGGAAGAGTGACCACCGTCTCGAGGACTGAACGACCATAGAACTGTCGCCGGGCCAGTATCCATGCGACGAAAATCCCAGGCGGAAGCATGACAAGGGTCGCCACGCCCGCCATCAACACGGTGAAACCGGTCACCTCAAAAAGCTCAGTCATACCGTCACAAAAGTCGTCAATGCGCTAGCAATGAAATGAAGCCATACGCCTCAAAAATTTGCTGTGCTTCCGCCGTTTGTAGAAATGAAAAAAACTGCACCGCGTTCTCCGGGTTCGGTGGTTCGGTTGACACGGCTGCGGGATAAATAATGCGTGGGCCGCGACCGACCGGAATGTCAAAGGCAATTACCGCGTCAACCGACTGTCGCGCATCGGTTCGATAAACGACACCAGCATCTACCGTTCCCGCCTCTACCGCACGCAGCGCGGCGCGTACGTTTCGCGTCGGAACGACCTTTGACTTAAGGACATCCCACACTCCTTCCTTATCGAGATACTCGCGAGCATAGACACCGCCTGGAACCGCCTCAGGATCCCCAAGTGCAATCCGCCGAACCGACTGCGCAATCAGATCGTCGGGTCGACTGATCCCCATCAACCGATCGGAAGGTACGACAACAACAAGTTGATTCGATAACAACTGAAGATAGCTTCCTTCGTCCATTTTGCCCCGGGCAATGGTACGGGTCATTTGACGCTCGTCCGCACTAACAAACACATCCACTGGTATCTCTTCAATGATCTGCGTAGCTAGTATTTGCGACCCCGCGGCATTCACAAGGACCTGGATACCTGTTTGCTTCTCAAACACATTGGCCACATCTCCCACAGCATCGGATAGGCTGGCCGCCACTGACACAACCACCGTCGCCGTCGATGAACTGCCCGGCTGACCCACTGGTCCGCTACACGAAGGAAGCCCGAAACCTACGATCAACAACAAAGATAATGACCGCACAGAAGTAATCATTCTAATACTATTTTAGTTGATTTAATATACGATTTAGTGCATATTTTTATCTTATATGTCACTACTCACCGTACGTGATGCGGCTAATCGCCTGGGCGTCGCGTATTCGACTTTAAAGCAATGGATCTACAAAGGAAGCGTCCGAACCGTTCGAACGGACGGTGGTCACCATCGCATTTCTGAGCGCGAGCTAACCCGACTCCTTGCTCAGCGTGATGCTCTTCCTCCCCGCCGCCACCAAGCTGCACATGGTGGCGTATTAGTCTCGCTTAGCGGGAGAAATCGACTACAAGGTGTCGTTGAAGAAGTCAGACGCGAAGGTCTCCTCGCGCAAGTCCGACTACGCATAGGGGACCAGCAACTTACAGCCATCATCACTGCTGATGCCATCGATGAGCTGAACCTGAAGCGGGGTGAAGAAGCAACGGCCATCGTAAAAGCCACCGAAGTCATGATCGGTCGCGAAGGCCGGCAGGACTAGGGCGCAGCTGAAAATGTCGCGGGAAGAACAGATTGCAATTGCAATCCCCAATGACCATCCTGCTGCGTAACAATGTAGAGACCAGGATTAGTCCTGTACGGACTACCGTCCACGTAGCGCCGACTCGCGACAACTCGAAAGTGCACCTTGTCAGCAGAACTGTGGGCCACATCTACTAAATCGAGCGTGCTGTGGTCCCAGAGTTCCGCAGCACGGAGTGTGTCGAAGTCAATCGTGATGTCCTCGGCGGTGTCTCTCACCACTATCTGACCGCTCGGCCCAACACTCACTCGCGGAAAGTTACTAACTAATGCAATTGCCTCATTATCAGCAGCATTCCACGCCCGAAAATATTCGTCGAGAGCCGCCCGCGCTGCCTCTTCCGGTGACTCCTGTGCTACTACTGGCCCGTGAACTGCAAGGACCACCACAAGGGTCAGTCCAACCGTAACAAGATGTGCCATCATTCTGAGAATACCATTGCTCTCGATCTTTAGCAGTCTTAAAAATAACAAATCCTTCATGACAAAACCGACTGTGATCGCCCACCGAGGCTTTTCTGCTAGCGCACCTGAAAACACCCTCCCCGCATTTCAAAGTGCCATTGACGCCGGGGCAGATATGATCGAGTTTGATATCCGATTAACGAGAGACAAACAATTCGTTGTCATTCACGATGCCACACTTGAACGAACAACAAACGGTCGCGGGATTGTCGAAAATCATACACTTTCGGAATTACAAACGCTTGATGCTGGCTCGTGGTTCGGGCGCGAATTTACAGGCACCGTCCTTCCTAGCCTCAGCGAAACGCTCGACCTGTGTCGGAATCGTATTTTGGTCAATATCGAGGTAAAAACTGAAATACAAGATGACCTTTGTCTCGATCGACTCGCCGACCTTGTCGGCACCCAAGTCGAAGCGCTCCGTGCAACACGCTCAGTAGTTATATCTACCTATACTCGTCGCATCATCACGAGTCTACGAGACAAACAAGAACATCTAACAACGGCGTTACTTTCCGATCAACCCTCCACGAACGAAGCCATCACGAAACTCGCATGTGTGTCCGGAGCAACAGCCCTCCATATTC
>CAUZRA010000199.1:0-3972 GCA_963582035.1 Vicinamibacteria bacterium
GGCGAAGTGGGGCTTGGTGGTGAGGTTAGAGGGACGCCCCACGCAGGTCTTCGTATTAAGGAAGCCGTACAACTGGGATTTTCGCGATGCGTGGTGCCGGAGGCAAACAGTGCGGAAAAACATCCGGAGTGTGAGATTATTGGTGTTGCCACGGCTGCTCAGGCGTTGGAGGAATTGTTCGAGTGAGGATTCCTCCGTTTCACTGGTGGCGCACGGTTTTCTGGTTAATCCCGGCTATAGCGGTTTACACGATTGTGCTTGGTTCCGTGTCGCTAGCATCAATGTTGGTCGACCGACGAGGCAACTTTGCTCATAAGTGCGCACAAGCTTGGTCATGGTTGATTTTGGCAACGACCAGTGTGAGCGTCCAGGTAAAAGGTTTGGACCAGCTTGATCCAAAGCAACCCTATGTATTTGTGTCCAATCATCAGAGCATCTACGACTTTCCGATACTTATTACTTCGATTCCATTTCAATTACGTATCTTGGCTAAGTCGTCGCTACGAGCGTTCCCTGTGCTTGGGTGGCACCTCCAGCACACTGGCCATTTGCTGATCGATCGTGCCAGATCCGGTCGAGCGACGTTGGCGAGCATTGCCAGTCTTATGGGGCGAGGCCACTCGCTTATTTTGTTTCCAGAGGGAACGCGAAGTATCAATGGAGAGGTGCTTCGATTCAAGCCAGGAATTTTTTCACTGGCGATAGAAGCTAATCTCCCTGTTGTTCCGGTCGCTGTAATCGGTAGTCGGCATGTGATGCGAAAAGGAAGGCTAATGACCTGCCCGGGAAACGTCGAATTAGTAGTTCATCAGCCGCTGTCGACAGTAGGACTTGGCCGGAGCGATGCTCGCGGGTTTTCCACACGTGTGCACGAAATCATTACAGACACTGTTTGCTTACATGATCGTGTTACTAAGCGTACAGCTGATTCGATCGTTGAGGCAGCAGGCTAATAGTCGTGTTGTGTTCATGAACATGATTGGTGATGTGGCGACAGCTCGTTGTGTAGACATTGCTCCCACCGGTTCGTACTGGTCATTTAGGACTGCCTTCTTTGAGCGCAGAAAGTCGAATTAATTATGCGAGTAAGTGCAGTGATTGCCGCGGGTGGTCAAGGTACACGAGTAGGTGGCGATGCGCCAAAACAACTACAGGATCTTGGTGGCAAGACACTCCTTAGTATGGCTATTAAACCGTTCGACGAATGTCGAAGGGTCGATGAAATAGTAATTGTGTTACCAGAAACGGTTACAGAGAGAGAATCGGCGGTGCGTATTCAAATTGATACGCCGCTACGTTTGGTGAGCGGTGGTTCTCGTCGTCAAGATTCTGTGGCGCTGGGGGTCGACAATGTTTGTAAAGACGCTGATGTCGTACTTGTTCACGACGCCGCTAGACCCTTTTGCACGGTTTCACTTATCGAAAAAGTTATCGATGCAACAATCGAAGCAGGGGCCGTTGTCCCCGCGATCCAAGCGATTGATACAGTAAAGAAGGCCGATGTTATCGACACTGAAGGGGTTCGATTTGTGGAAGTCACTTTGCCTCGGGATCAGATTTACCTTGCGCAAACGCCGCAGGGGTTTGCACTTGATGTTCTGAAAAATGCCGTCGAATTAGGCCGTAGTGGTGTTAAGGCGACAGATGAGGCGGTATTGGTAGAGCGGAACGGCCACGCTGTTCGTCTCGTAGAAGGAGACATGGAAAATTTCAAAGTTACTACTCCGGATGACCTTCAACGTGTACGTGACCGGATCCGTAGTGATTTGTTTGGCGACGCGCCGCGGACACGAGTAGGTTTTGGTTATGACTCCCATCGGATGGTGGCCGGTCGGCGCTTGGTGCTTGGGGGCATTGAAATTCCTCATAAGCGCGGTCTTGATGGGCATTCTGATGCTGATGCAGTGTGTCATGCGGTTACCGACGCTGTGCTTGGAGCGGTTGCTGCGGGTGACATCGGACAGCATTTTCCGGACACTGACCCTCAATGGAAGGATGTGTCTAGCATCGAACTGTTACGCAAAGCGGTAGACGTTATTTCAGATCTTGGATTTTGTGTTGGTAATGTTGACGTCGTCGTAATTGCGGAACAACCTCGCATCGGACCTCATGTTCAGGCTATGGCAGATCGGCTTTCTAGAACACTTGGTGTCGCTACCGATTTGGTTTCTATCAAAGGAAAAACTGCGGAAGGTATGGACTCGGTTGGGCGGGGTGAAGCGATAGTTGTTCATGCGGTAGCAACTGTGGTTCAACGATGAAAATTTGTGGTTTTAACGCTGTCGTTGAATCCCTCCACGCCGGTCGAGTGAAAGCATTATCCATTAGAGATAAGCGTCATGATGGTTTGAGTGAGATTGTTCGACTCGCTGAGTTGCAGCGAATACCGGTCACGCAGCTTAGTGAAAAAGAGCTTGACCGCATGACTGATGGGCAACGCCATCAGGGAGTTGTGGCGTCACTTGGCCCACACGTCATGTCAACCATTAGTGATTTAGTTCAGAGTTCGGACTTGCCGCTCATCGTTGCATTGGATGGGATCGAAGATCCGCACAACTTTGGTGCGATTGCCCGAGTGGCAGAAGCAGCAGGTGCAGCAGGGCTGATAGTTCAGACACGCCGGGCTGCGCCTTTGAGTGCTGCGGCCGTTAGGGCATCAGCAGGAGCACTAGTTCATCTGCGGTTGTCCTCAGTGGTTAATCTCGCTCGGGCTCTTGGCGAACTTAAGGCTGCGGGTATTTGGACGGTTGGACTTGATGTGGATTCTGACCACTCAATTTACGACATTGACTTCAGGCAGCCTACCGCGATCGTTGTTGGTTCTGAGGGACGAGGGTTACGTCGTTTGGTACGAGAACGTTGTGACTGGAGAGCTGCGTTGCCCATGATGGGACGAGTGGACAGCCTAAATGCGTCGGTGGCTACGGGGGTCGCTTTATTTGAGGCAGTAAGGCAACGGACACGGGGCTAACAACTACTTAGTTTAAGTAAAAACGAACTTTTCATTAGGAGCCGATGAGTGTGGATTACGTGAAAAGTATCGGGCTATTCCTTTTAAAACGATTTTCTTAGTGTGTTAAGATAATAAATTCGTTTTGCTGGCGTAGCTCAGCTCGGTAGAGCAGCTGATTTGTAATCAGCAGGTCGGGGGTTCAAATCCCTTCGCCAGCTCCACAGGAAGCGCGGGCGAGCCTCAAGGCTATATTTTGGTAGGCGGGCGGCTTGGCGTCCGTACCGGCTTAACAGGGGCGGGTCGGTTTAGGAGGTTCGGGTCGGTTATTGAAGTGAACACCATCCGGTAGAAAGATAACGACAGTTTACATATCAGTATTGAGATGCACTCAGCGTTCGGCACAGCGGTAATCTGACGTCGGACGATGGTTGACTTTGGCGAGGTTGCGGAGCGGTCAAACGCAACAGACTGTAAATCTGTCGCCCTAGCGGCTTCGGAGGTTCGAATCCTCCCCTCGCCACCAGCTTTGTGTGTGTCGAGTGCGGTAACTGGGTCTGGTGTTGCGGCGGTGGTAACAGGTTGTCATGGATATTAAGGAACGGGCAGGCGGGAGTAACTCAGTGGTAGAGTCACAGCCTTCCAAGCTGTTGGTCGCGGGTTCGATCCCCGTCTCCCGCTCCAGATTTAGCTTGGCTGCAAGTCAGGTTATGGCAGTTTTTGGAGACGGGTGCTTCATTGCATCGGTTTACTTGGAGCGTGATACGGGCCGATGTAGCTCAGCGGTAGAGCGCGTCCTTGGTAAGGACGAGGTCACCGGTTCAAGCCCGGTCATCGGCTCCAGATATTTGTTTGAGTCGTTGTCTTAGAGCGCGAACGCAATCGGGACCAAAGGAAGCTCGGAGTTTGTAGAGAGGCTTACGAACGATGGCGAAAGAAAAATTCGATCGATCGAAACCGCACGTAAACATTGGTACGATCGGGCATATTGATCACGGGAAGACGACGCTGACGGCCGCGAT
>CAUZRA010000200.1:0-3950 GCA_963582035.1 Vicinamibacteria bacterium
TATAGCCGGAACGCCATCGACCTCCCACTCGGCAACACTATTACAAACTTAACGAGCATTAGGGCGGCATATAATTTTTCCCCCAGAATTTTTGCCCAATCATTAGTGCAACACAATGACAGCGCTGATCTCTGGTCCGTGAATTTCCGTTTCGGCTGGTTGCAGGATGCCAATACCGGTCTTTTCTTGGTTTATAGCGAGACCGAGGGTATTGGCGACATCATTCCAAACGGCGCGGGGCGCAGCTTGATCCTGAAATATAGTTACCTCTTCGATGTTCTTGAATAACCGCAGTTAATAACCTTTTGCACGTGCATAAATATACGATCGGGCGGGTCGGGTTTTTATTGATAAGTTTGGCGTGTACCCTTTCCGCGCAGTCGCCAGTCGAACCCGCCGCGAACAGCATTGGAGTGATGTATCAACTCGATGCTGTACAAGTTGATACCCCACCGGTGATGGATGGTTTGGTACTTGAGGATTCCGCCTGGGAAACCGCAACGCCAGCTACCGGCTTTGTTCAGAGCACACCTAATGAAGGGGAATCAGCCAGTGAAAAAACAGAGGTACGAGTCATTTTTACGGCGGATACGGTTTACTTCGGGGTTGTCTGCTACGACAAGGACCCGTCGTCGATCATTGTTCGTGATAGTCGCCGAGATTCGTCCATGAATGAAGCTGATAGCTTTCAGCTTGTGCTAGATACATTCTCGGATCAGCAGAATGGTTTTGTTTTTGGGACGACGCCAGCCGGTCAGGAATATGACGGACAAGTAATTAATGAAGGCGGAAGCAGAGGGGGGGGATCTCGCCGAGCAGGGCGCGGTGGGTTTTCTCGGGGGACTGCCGGCGGTTTCAATGTCAATTGGGATGGTGCGTGGCAAGTCCGCGCAGCTATTTCTGAGATCGGGTGGAGTGCTGAATTTGCGATACCGCTTCGAACGATTCGATATCCGGTTCGTGCAGAGCAAGTATGGGGTGTGAATTTTCAAAGAAATATCCGCCGGAAAAACGAAACGGCATATTGGTCGCCTATTCCTCGACAATACAACTTGTACCGAGTTTCGATGGCTGGACAACTTATGGGTATGGAGACGCCAGTTGGGATGGCCAGTAACCTTCAAATTACCCCGTACGTTATCGGGGAGGCAGTAGCGCGTGATGCCGAACCCACTCGTGGGCCGGTCGCTTTGGGTGATTTTGGTGCCGACCTTAAGTACAGCGTGACATCTGGTCTGACTCTGGATGGCACTTACAACACTGACTTTGCTCAGGTGGAAGTTGATGATCAGCAACTGAACTTGGATCGCTTTAACCTTTTTTTTCCAGAGAAAAGGTCGTTTTTTCTTGAAAACGCTGGTGTGTTTACGGTCAATAATGCTGGCGCCGCTGGTCGCGACCTCGGACAAACAGAACTCTTCTTTAGTCGCCGTATCGGTATCAGCGATTCTGGCGCGCAAATCCCTATCCGTGCCGGTGCTCGGCTGTCAGGAAAAGTTTCAGATACGGTGACAGTAGGGGTGCTCAACATGCAGACGGAAGCACTCGATGGCATTTCGCCGGCGAATAATTTTACGGTCGCTCGTATGCGGCGTGATTTACCAAACCGTTCGAGTATCGGCGGCCTGTTCGTAAACAGGCAGGCAACAGGTCCGCAGTCGCTTTCGACTGACCATAACCGCACCTACGCTGTTGATGGTCGCTTAGGAATTGGGGAGAACGGGATTGTTCAAGGATTTGTCGGTCGGACTCAGACTCCCGGTCGAACTGGTCGTGATCATGCATTGAACCTGTCGGCGACCTACAACTCAGAAGTGTGGCGTGTCGTATCCGGTTATCAGGAAAATGGTGAAGATTTTAATCCTGAAGTCGGCTTCGTAAGTCGGACTGGGTTTCGGAAATACGATGCCGGTATCTACCACACGTCTCGTCCTCAAGGATTTCTTAAGTTTCAAGAGTTGCGGCCGCATGCCAGTTTTAATCGCTTCTGGAACTTTAGTGGTGCCATGGAGACCACTTACATTCACACCCACTTTGATGGTGAATTAGAGGATAGTTCGTCAGTCGGTCTTGCGTATGACGTCAAACAAGAACAGGTAGAAAATAGCTTCATGGTGTCTGGAATCGCAATTCCGGCTGGTCGACACGACTTTAGCGAGATTCGTCCGAGCTTTTATTACAACGAATCCGCGCCGGTAAGTTTTGGCATGAGCGCGCGTTTTGGCGGTTTTTTTGGTGGAGACATTGCAACGGTGGAGCCACGCATTCGGGCGCGTTATAGCGAAACATTTAATATGTCGCTTAGCTATAGTCGAAACGATATTGATTTACCACTGGGGAGTACTATTACTAACCTGACAAGCGTTCGGGCCGCGTACAATATGTCCCCGCGCGTGTTTGTTCAATCATTACTCCAACATAACGATAGCGATAACCTCTGGTCGGTTAATTTTCGTTTTGGTTGGTTACAAGATGCAAACACCGGTCTGTTTGTCGTGTACAACGAGATAGAGGGAATCGGCCATATTGTTCCGAATGGTGCCGGGCGTAGTCTTATTCTTAAGTACAGTTATTTATTTGACGTACTCGATTGAACACGCTTGACGATCACATAAGCAAAACGATTGTGTAGGCGCCGTCACATGCCTGCCTAGTACGTTTCGGCGAAGCCAATGGGTTCGAGCTGGTCAAGCCAGTATGCCTGGTCATCGCGCCGTCGAACAAAGAAACGCCCAAGGTCATCGAGGTCTTTGGCTTGGTGGTAGCGGAGGTAGACCCGGTCGCTGTCAACTCCAAGGATTTCAATTTTTCCAGTTTCATGCGACATGCAAAATCGTGCGCGACGCGCGAGGCCAGAGCCTTGGCGAAGCGTTCGTTGGAAGATATGCCAGCCTTCTACAATCGGCACTTCGTAGGGTTCATTCCCAGCCGTTGGGCGTCCCTGGAAAAGGTAGTACGGCGGACAGCCGATATAGGACAGAGTCGAATAGAGCTTGGCGAGAACGTACGGGTCGTCGTTGACGCCTCTGATCAACGGACACTGATTCACGCATATCACGCCGTTGTTGAGACAGACGTCGATGCCGTCGATGGCTTCTTTCGTTAGCTCGCGGGGATGGTCAAAGTGCGCCATTAAATAGATGCGTTGTTGGGCTGTCGAGTACTTCCGAAACGCAGCCTGCAACTCCGGATCTCGCGTTACACGCCAAGGATCGAATGCTGGCATTTTTGATCCGATACGAATGATCTTCACATGCTCAATTTGGCGCAACTCATCAAATATTTCGGTCAAGCGTCGAGTACTCATCAACAGCGGGTCGCCGCCAGTTAGGAGCACGTTGGTTACTTCTGGGTGGTCCGCAATGTAGCGAAGTCCCTCACTGACATCGTTAGTGACTTCGTCGTTGTCGTCCATGAAAAGTCGCTTGCGGAAGCAATACCTGCAATACGCGCCACAGATTTCATTGCACAGCAGTAAAACCGTATCTGTGTATTTGTGCTGAACTCCTCGGCCGACAGTGACGGCACCTTCGTTGCTTGCGTCCAGTTGACCCCAGTCGTTAAGTTCCTCTTCACGGGGAATAATCAGTTGTTTAATGGGATCTTCTGGGTCGTCCCAGTCAATCAGACTGAGATAGTAGTCATTTACTCGAAATACATATTCGTTCGAAACAGGCTGTAAGCGTTGCCTCAACTCTTCACTGAGTTGCGGCACTTGATCGAGTCGTCTGATGTACTTGACTCGTCGTGCGGTATCGGGATTATAGGCTTTAGATTCGTTGGTTTGCATCACTTCGTAGATTAGCCGGTGCGTATTGTTAAATACGCTGGCGACTCAGTTTACGACGCCGCTCACCGGGCAGCTAGTGATTCTAAGTAACCTGGGTGGATCGTGCAAGTCGCGGAGGGAAATGAGTCTATTAGCATTCGTTACACTAATATTAGCAAAT
>CAUZRA010000201.1:0-3945 GCA_963582035.1 Vicinamibacteria bacterium
TTCGACCGATAAAACACGAACGTCCACAGGAAGCTTTGCATTTAAGGCTCGAACAAGTGAATCCACTTCGATATCATGTGCAAGTCGAATGCTTGCCACCTGAGCAAGAGCATGCACGCCTGCATCTGTCCGCCCAGCACCATGAACAGCTATACGCTGCCCCTCGATTTCTTCAAATGCTCGCTCTAGCTCCCCTTGAATCGACCGGCCAACTAGTTGACGCTGCCAACCAACGTAGTCCCCACCATCATAGGCAAGCGTAAGTTTGAGTGTTCGCATTACTCAGTCAAATAGTCCCTCGACAGGGACTCTTAAGTCCGCCTAGACTCCTAGTCGAGAACCTAGCTGCACAGTAGGAATCCCATCAGCACACTGGGGGCAGACCGACGGCTCGTACGCAGGCCATGAAACACTGGCCAACGCCTGAAACGGAACGTCAAACGAGGAAGTTGTACCGCTACGATCGATTATGCTGGCAGCCCCGACCACAGCGGCACCAATTCCGCGTGCGACCTCTATCGTCTCCCGCGTTGAACCCCCAGTCGTAACAACATCCTCGATTACGACAACCCTATCTGAGGTCTCAACAGTAAACCCTCGTCGTATCGTCAGCTCTCCCTCCCGACGCTCAGCAAAAATTCCACGAACGCCAAGCGCGCGCGAGACTTCTTGACCAATAACAACACCTCCCAACGCGGGAGATAGCACAACGGTGGGATTAAACAGTCTCACCCGTTCGGCAACGGCTGCCCCAAGTGCCTCCGCATGACGGGGATATTGCAATACCAACGCACACTGTAAATACCCGGCACTGTGCAGACCAGATGACAGCTGAAAATGCCCCTCAAGAAGCGCTCCAACTCCCTGAAACAAACTGATAACGTCGTCTGATTTCATAGCCAAAGCCAAGCAACAGAGAGTATACAGGGGGCTTTTGATAGACTCGGGACTCTCATGCCGCCTGTGTCGGTCGTCATCATCACCCAGAACGAAGCCGACAACATTCGCAATGCTCTTGAATCTGTGCAGTGGGCCGATGACATTATCGTTGTCGATTCAGGCAGCACTGACGACACAATCCAAATTGCAAAGCAGTTTACGAACCGCATAGTCAGTCACAAGTGGACAGGGTACGGCGCCCAAAAGAATTACGGCGCTTCCTTAGCTACTCATGACTGGATTCTCTCACTTGATGCTGATGAACAACTCTCCTCAGCATTGACTAAAGAAATCCATTCCTTGCTCGAGAATGAACCAACTGTCCGTGGATACAGAATGCCCCGGGTTACACACTATCTTGGCCAATGGATTCGCACGACCGACTGGTACCCTGATTACCAACTCCGTCTCTATGACCGGCGTGTCGCACGATGGTCTGATCATTTGGTTCACGAATCAGTCAGCGTGAATGGCCCAATCGAATACTTACGATCCGAACTAGAGCACTTTGCTTACCGAAATGTTTCACAGCATCTTGCAACAATAGACCGGTACACAACGCTCGCCGCACAACAAATGCTCAACAATGGACGTCAAGCACATACGCTTGATCTCGTACTGCATCCGTTGTGCGCGTTCCTCCGCAACTACATTGCTCGCGGCGGCTTCCGCAGTGGCTCCGTCGGTATTATCGTGTCGCTTCTGAACTCGTACTATGTTTTTTTAAAATTCGCCAAACTATGGGAAGCTCAGCGCTCCGCTGCAGACGAATAAAAGTTCACGCTAATCTCGCTAATGTTTACGCTTCATATCGACACATCCCGCACATGGCGCGGCGGACAAAATCAAGTACTGCTCACTGTGCTTGGTCTTCGTAAGCGCGGCCATCGCACAGCGTTGGTTATGCGCTCAGATAGCGAACTATCTCAGCGAAGCCCAGACCACGCCGACAATTTTTCGCTAAACCCAAGAATGGAAAGTGACATTCAAGCCGGTTGGCGTCTATCGAAACTCTTACAATCGCTTCGTCCGAACATCGTGCACGCGCACGATGCCCATGCAGTCAGCATTGCATTGATCGCTCGATTACTTTCTCAAAAACATCATCCGCTTCCCGTTGTCGCCTCACGCCGGGTCGATTTTCACGTCGGTCACAATATATTTTCTCGTTGGAAATACGCCAAAGTCGACCATTTCCTCTGTGCCTCTCGGGCAATCCACAACATGCTGATAGAGGACGGTATTCACACCGAACGCGCGACCGTTGTGCACGAAGGCATTGACCTTGCTCGAATAGACAACGCCCCTTTCCTGGATCTCCACGAAGAGTTTTCGCTACCGATTGGCTGTCCCGTGATTGGAAATGTTGCTGCGCTTGTCCCTCATAAGGGACAAGCCTGTCTGATTGAAGCTGCTCATCAGATTCTAAAAGAGGTTCCTGAGGCACGCTTCCTCATCGTTGGCACCGGCGAACTTGAAGAAACATTGCGTCACCAAATCCATTCTTTGAATCTTGAACGGCAAGTAATTCTGACTGGGTTTAGGAATGATGTTTTGTCCATTTTAAAAAGTCTCGACCTTTTTGCAATGAGTTCGTTAACCGAAGGTCTTGGTACCTCCGTACTCGACGCGATGGCCGCGCATCAAGCAGTCGTTGCAACTCGTGCTGGTGGCATACCCGAAAGTGTGGTTGATGGAGAAACGGGTTTCCTGACATCTGTTGGGGACGCCAACAACATGTCCCATGCCATCGTCTCGCTTCTTAAAGACTCTGACCGTCGGCAAGCGTTCGGGAAAGCGGGCCGACAACGCGCCCAGCAACTCTTTAATGATGACCGGATGGTCGAACGAACGACCGACGTCTACGCGGCCCAGGTCGACACCACCCACGCAACGGACAAAGGTCATCACGACGAGAAGTAGTAAATCCGCACTGGTTCATCATGCTGACCTGATAGAGAGAAAAATCGTATTTCACTGGATCAATAGGGTCAAAACGACGTAATCCATTGGTGATCTCTCGTGCCATCGCCCATCCTGGACTTCGGTAACTGGTCAAACCAAGGCATTGACCCACACGAATGATGTGAGTATCCAGCGGTATCACCAACTGGTCAGGCCGTACCGTTGCCCAGACACCAAGATCGCGTTGATCTCGACGTACCATCCACCGCAGATAGAGGTTCAGTCGTTTACACGCACTACCTTTCGACGGTCGCGAAAAAAAATATGAGACATTGCGCCTTCTATCGCCGCCGTAAACCGAATCAAGGTCGACACTAAGCGCACGACTAGAAAATGATTCAAGAGCATCCCCAATATCAGGCATGCTGGCGTCATATCCTTCGTTGAAAAATGTCTCGATCGAACCACTGGTTAAAAGCATTCGCTGCAAAATCGATAAAAGTGCCAGCAAATCTCGGCCGTGTATCCATCGGTGCGTAATCGAACCGATAGTGCGGCGATGCTCTGATACATCAAATTGTCTTACGAATTGCGCAGGCGAATCTCCCATGACAGCAAGGAGGACATCTATGGATTTGAGAATACTGGTAACACGACCGAACGCAAGGGCGGCAGCGCAAAAGCCAACCACTTCTCGGTCCTTTGCATTACGAAATTTATGAACACGCTGAATGGGATCGGCTATATCTCGACATTGATCAAACTGCTGGTACAACGAATCGAGCGTTGACTGTGCTTGTGCCGGTAAACGTACACTCACTCGGAAGACCAAGCGATAGTACCTGCCTCAGCCACACCATCGTTGGTATAAACTACTCGGCCATTAACCACGGTAGCGGCAACCGCACCCCGCAACCGCCAACCATCGAATGGCGTATTCCGAGCTTTTGAACGAAACTGATCTGCTGCAACCTCAATAGTGGTATCGGGTGACAAAATCGTAATGTCAGCAGCGTCACCCGGGGCCAACCGCCCCCCTGGAACATTCAAAATCCTAGCTGGATTAGAAGACAGCAACGTAACGAGTTGTGAAAGCGACAA
>CAUZRA010000202.1:0-3936 GCA_963582035.1 Vicinamibacteria bacterium
CCGAAGCACCGGCCATTTTATCGGAGCGGACATATCGCGTTTCGGGATGCACTTTTGCCAGGAAACTGAGCAAATGACTTCGGCTTGGAAATTGACGTCGACGTTACTCACACGGTTACGCGACGACATTCATGCAAATGGCGCACGGTTGGTGGTGTTTACGGTTCCAGCCGTTGAAGAGGTGGAGGTGGCAGCGATGGACATTGCATTGGCTGATGCAGTTGATGCAGACCGAATCTGTTTGGAGACTGCTCCAGGATATAACCGTTTATCGAACATGCTAAGTTCGCTTGGTATTGATTCAGTGGATCTCTTGCCTGCGTTTCGAGAAGCTGCGCGCAAGGATAACGTGTCGTTGTTTCGACGTGAGGGGCACTGGGGGCCCGCTGGTCATGCCTTGGCCGCAGAGATCGTATTTCGGGAAGTGCAAAGACGCCTGTTGCTCGCGGTAGATGGTTTCTAGATAGCCACTAAAGGAAGAAAGTCGCCCGGAAGACTTTGACTCACAATATCGATTTGACAGTACCGGAGCGGGTATGAAGATTTGTCGCAATATATTTGTGGTGGTCGCAGTCCTATTGGTGGTGTCCTGTGCGCAACAGCAAGTTGACGAAACCAGTCAATTGTTGGTCGAGACAGTCACAGCTACCGGTGATGGTTCTATTCTTCGGGTCAGTCCAGAGTTTGATCAACTTCTTTCTGCTGATGCAGTGATTGAAGAGTTGGCTAGTGGCTTTGGTTTTACCGAGGGACCTCATTGGATCGAGTATCACGGTTTGTATGGTGGTGCTGTGCTGTTTAGTGATATTCCAGGCAATCAGATATTGCTTTGGAGTTCTGACCATTCGATGTCGTCGTTCTTGACGCCTGTGTTCGAAGGCGAGAATGATGGCGGATTCGTCGGATCGAATGGTATTACTACGGACGCAGAAGGCAGGGTCTTGTTTACTGAGCATGGCAATCGGCGCATTAGCCGGATCGAACCGGATGGTTCTCGAGTTGTTGTGGTCGACTCCTATCAGGGGAAACGGTTGAATAGTCCGAACGATTTGGTATTTCACTCGAATGGTTCGCTGTACTTCACGGATCCACCGTATGGATTAGCGCAACAAGACGACGATCCGGCCAAAGAACTAGCGGTGAATGGTATTTACCGAGTCGATTTGGATGGAAAGGTCGATTTGTTGGCTTCGCAAACCCGGCCCAATGGCCTCGCATTTTCGCCCGATGAAACGAAGTTATATGTCGCGAACTCAGACGCGCGGAGTCGACAGTGGTTGGTTTATGACGTCGAGAACGACGGCATGCTCGGCGAAGCCCACGTGTTCGCGGACGTCACAAACGAATCTGGTCAGGGCTCACCTGACGGGTTGAAAGTCGATGTGATGGGAAATCTATGGGGGACTGGACCTGGCGGTGTGTGGGTGTTTAGTCCGGATGGCGAGCACCTGGGAACCATTCAGCCGACAGAGCAGCCTACCAATGTAACGTTTGGTGGTGGCGACGGTCGAACGCTTTTTATGACTGCTCAGACCGGGTTTTACAGAGTTCGTGTTCAGGTATCTGGTGCCGTTCGATAGAGGCTGTCGCCAGTTGTGTTAGTCAATCAATAAAGAAACGATCCGATTTAAGCTGCTTGTCGTCTGTTCCCCAGTGCACGTCTTTGTCCCGGGTAGCAAGCTTCGGTACATGCTTTGAGCAGTGGATATAAGCTTCGTCTCCGTGCATGTAAACCCACTGTTCAATGAGTGTATTGGCGGGTACGCCGTATCGTTGACCGAGCTCATTGTTAGGTAGCGGTCCGTTGTCAGGTGGCCGGCGTTCAACCCGCCCATTGACATGGAGACCGACAGATGTTCTGAGAAAATCAACGAAGAGCAAACCGATTGACGGATTTTCATTGATATTTCCAAGGCTCGCGAAGACGCCATTCCCCCTAAATTCTGGGTATGCCAAGGTGTGATCGTCCTGAACGATGACAAAGCCAGCCTGGCCGAAGCGAGGCGAACAGTCGCAGTTGCCGTCGGCATCACTCGTCGCAATAAAGAGCATGTGCTGTTTCTTAATAAAGCTCTGCATCACCGGGGTGAGATGGTCTTTGACCTGCCGGTTATAAAACCTATCAGCGCGGTCTCGGCTATTGCGCTCCTCTTGAATGATGCGTTCGCTTTCCGTACCAATGGTCAGACGTTTTGAAGAACGGGAGTTGCCGAGTTATTGACCGTTGTAGATCAAATGCACGACCGTACGGAGGCGGCCCTCGTCCACTGCAAAGTCATTGTATTGAGTTGGTGCGCGGTACTCTGACACGAAGTCATCCACACTTTGCCCACTTGAATTGGCGGCCTTTGCTTTTGTGGCGAGGTCGTTATAGAAGCCTGAATAATTGACGAGGTCGGTCCAGGTATGTGGCTCATCCGCGTGACCTGTGATGACGTTATCGATATCTCGTATCCCAGCGACTGCTTTTTTTAAAGTTTCACCGAATTCGCTCGCGCTGCCATTCGAGCTGGCTGAATCGATATAGGGCAGTCCTTTCCGTGCAAACATGTCGCCTGTTTGGACGGTCCTGGATTCTTTGTACACAACGAAAATATCGCCATCAGTGTGTCCGCGGCCAAAGTAGTACAAATCGATTTGGTCACGCCCACTAAATAATGTGTGTTGGGTGGCGAATGTCGTACTCGGCAAATATTTCTTGTTTTCACCCTGAAATGATTCACAGTTTGTAATCGAGCCACCCTGAAAGCCGGTGCCATCGTTACAGTTTTGTCCGGACATGTGTTTCAGGGTGTTGTCATGCGCAACAAAGTTGACCGTGTCGGGGAATTCTGTGTTTGAACCACTGTGGTCCCAGTGGGTGTGTGTGTTGATGATGGTTGTGATCGGTTTGTCCGATATTCTTCGGACTTCGGCGAGAATATCAGGGCCGTATCCTTTAATTTTGGTGTCGACAAGGACGATGCCGTTGGTGGTGACGAAGACACCAGTGTTACCACCAGTGCGCATTCCCTGCTGACTCGGATTAGACGAGAAAACATGTAGGTTCTTCGCGACTTCCAGAGCTCGGATCGGAAACCGAGCCTCCTGGGCGCTATTCGAGACCAATGTCGTGAAGACGCCAAGAACAATAAGTAAAGTCAAACACAGGATGCGTTTCATACGTACCTCGAGTAGGTGACGAGCACTAGAGCGTTCGACGTGTAATGTTTTAGGCTTAGAAGCATTGCGACGTTGGTCAATGCCGTGACGATTTAGAGTGATGTCCGCTCGAACCTGTTTAAGTTATCGACGGAGCTCACGTCCCTCCGACTCAAGTTGTCGGGCGCCAGCCAGGATGCCGTGCATCCCAATATTCCCTTCGTGACAGGCATATTCGAAGAGGTTGCCGTCAGTTCGTCGGAGCGGCATCAGGGCCGTGTACGACGCGCTGTAGACGGTCTCGTCTATTACCGTGAATTCATAGGCGACTGTATCTGGGTCCAAACGGGTAAACCGCTCGATGAGGTGCATGTTCGGTCCAGTTCCGCGACTCTGTCCGCCTTTAAATTGCGTTGTTTCAACCACCAGTGTGTTGCCTTCGAAGTGGCCACGGGATAGTCCCGAGTACTGTGAAAATGGCGGTTTGTCAGTTCCATTGCCAAGTGGAATGACCCGTACGTTGTGAACCATCTCATTGAGGATACTGACGTACCCAGGGGCCTGAAAGATCATCACGTTATTGTTATATGTCCCAGATACCATTGGAGGTCCTGAGTTGAACCCCATGATACATCTGTCAAACAGGCTTCGATTTTCATAAGAATCGTAACGGTGGTCGCTGACGTACGAGCGACGAGCCGACCCACGGCGTCGCGCGGCTGGTGTCTGTTCAGGTAGTCGACCAGTCGGTGGATCAATAATCAAGGATGTGCGTTTATCGGCGACGAGTTCGAT
>CAUZRA010000203.1:0-3935 GCA_963582035.1 Vicinamibacteria bacterium
ACGCTGTTCCTACCTATTACCTTGTCGCACCTGCGGAGGCCAGTTCAAACCTCGCTAGATATGACGGTGTCCGCTATGGCCTCAGAGCATCCCTTGATGAATCAGCTGATACTGAAAAAGATCTTGCCGCCATGTACGACCGCACTCGAAACAGCGGCTTTGGAACTGAAGTAAAACGTCGAATTATGCTCGGCACCTACGCCTTGAGTGCCGGCTATTACGACGCCTACTATGGCAAAGCGCAGCAGGTACGTTCTCTGATACGTCTCGACTACGACGACGTATTCGCCGGCGCTAACGCCACGGCCGTTGATGTCGTGGTAATGCCAACCACACCGACGGCTGCATTCAAACTTGGTGAACATGAAGAAGACCCCTTGACGATGTATCTAGGTGACATCTTTACTGTCAGTGCCAATCTAACTGGCCTTCCGGCACTCAGTGTCCCTGCGGGATTGACAACAGAGCAGCTCCCAATTGGGTTGCAATTAATCGGACGGGCTTTCAATGAAGACTTCTTATTGAGACTCGCACATGTTTACGAACAGGCGACGCCATGGCATGATACCCGGCCAACATTGACAGTCTAAAGACTAACGACACCCTATCGAACACCGGACCCAAATACACGATCAACAGTTTTCAAGACCACGATGCGCCGGCCCGAGCACTGGCTAGCCGCAGCCAGTTAGAAAACACTATCGCTCATATTTAAAACGCAAATACGAAAGGTTCGTGTGCGCCGCGAAACAGTTATTACTTGCTATTACCGGACTGCTCAAGAAGTTCCGGAGTTCGAAGTTGGTCCGCTCCACCACGTGGTGCATCTGGCGGCAAATATTTAACGCTTCCATCTTGATCGTTCATCCGATCTACGAGATTCCGATGGACAAGCGAAGACCGATTGGTCTTACGAAACTTTGAAAACCCAGCGACGACACAAAATCCAACAAACAGAGTCAACAAAAATCCTGTCGAAACAAGCAGCGCCATTAGGGTCTGTATCACGCCAGCCGTTACGACCGAAGCATCAAGCATTACTATGTTTTCTCGGTACTGGACTTTGGATCGGGCACCTCGTAGTAAATTTTCTGAGTGTCAACTTCGCGCATCGCAATGCGCTCAAGCTTACTATTCGGTGACGGGCGAACACCCGTTTCAGGGTTGGGGGCCAACTCCTCAAGGCGCGGCGAAGCTCCTCGCCTAAGCTGCTTTGCACGCTGTGATGCCACATCGACATACAAGAACCGACTATCGATCGGAGCAGGTGGTTCACGGTCAACGTCCGGAGTGGTTTCGGTTTCCACATCGGTCGAATTAGCATCTGTCTCTGTAGTGACTACTTTGGTCACGTTCTCTTCACTCATGTTTCACTAGAATACGCGAACCGAACGGTCTGTGTCACAGACAGATTTCTTCTCTCGCGTAACAGATACCGCTTCAAACCACTCACCGTTCAGAATGTAATAAGCCGGCTGTCCCGAAATATACAAAGAAACACCCCCCATTTCGTCCGAAATAGGCACTATTGACCTGGCATCTAGGTCAGAGCGGCCACGGTGAACACAATCGGCTGACATAAATCCCTCCAATAGTAGTTTTAAAGACCGTTCGTAATACAACTCAAGCTATCTATATTAAATATATTATTTAGATAAACTATGATTATATTAGTATATAACACTAATATATTTAAACTCAATGCACGCCTAACTGCCTTATTAGCTCATCTGTGGCATGATTCCCCTAAATGTCTGATTTAGTGAAATTACTATTTATTGGGGATATCTTTGGCAAGTCCGGGCGAGAAATTATCCGAGAAGCCCTGCCAGCACTCATTAAGCTGCATGCGGTTGACCTCGTAGTCGCAAATGTTGAAAACGCGGCCGGTGGAAATGGGATCACAAGAGATATCGCTGAAAAACTACTTGGTTGCGGAATCCAGGTCATGACGACTGGAAATCATGTTTGGGATAAAAAAGAAGCCCTGACCTACATCAAGGAAGAACCGCGCCTCCTTCGTCCAGCCAACTACCCTCCCGAAGTTCCAGGACGAGGACGGTTCATTGCCCAAACCAACTCCGGTGTTCGGGTTGGAATCGTAAATGTGATGGGACGAGTGTTCATGAACCCACTCGACAATCCCTTCACCGTTGCACGCAATGAAATAGCCCAGATCCAGCTGGAAAACAATCCGGATGTCATTCTCGTCGACATGCATGCAGAAGCCACCTCAGAAAAACAAGCCATGGGCTGGCACCTCGATGGAACCGTGACTGCGGTTGTCGGTACACATACTCACGTGCAAACAGCCGACGAACGTATCCTTCCGAACGGAACCGCCTACATTACCGATGTAGGAATGACCGGACCTTACGACTCAATCATTGGCGTTGATGTCCGTCCAGTGCTTAAACGATTCCTTGACGGGCTTCCAGCCCGATTTGAACCAGCAAGAGGCCCAGCCCGCCTTAACGCAGTCCTCATCACTGCCAACAGTAAGAACGGCCGCTCAACAAAGATTGAACGGGTGAATCTCTCAACTGACGACATCGACTCACTTACTACACAACCGTGACCAACAATCTCTTACCGCTTGGCGAACCGATCACGCCCGAACCGCAACCACCCCGGCGAGAGGTTTTTACAGTAACCGAACTAACTGTACAGATTCGAAATCAACTCGAGTCAAACTATCCCTTCATTTGGGTCGAAGGAGAACTGTCGAACAGTCGGCATTGGAAGCCAACCGGCCATTTCTACTTCACCCTCAAAGACGGTGACGCTCAAGTCCGAGGCGTAATGTTCCGCGGATCGGTAAAAAGCCTTCCCTTTAGTCCAGAAGATGGAGCTCACGTCGTCGTGCGTGGAAGGCTTAGCGTCTACGAAGCCAAAGGCGAGTACCAAGTGGTTGCAGAACACATGGAACCGCACGGGGTTGGAACTCGTCAGCTCGCCTTCGATCAGCTACGACGACGCCTTGAAGAAGACGGTCTCTGTGACAAAATGCGCAAGAAAAATCTTCCAATACTTCCAAGGAAAATCGGCATCGTGACATCGATTGAGGGCGCAGCTCTTCGTGACGTCATGACAGTACTTGCGAGACGATTTCACTCATCGCACGTCGTAATCAGCCCAACACGTGTGCAAGGAGAGGGCGCGTCACAGCAAATCACCAAAGCACTGAAAGCTATCGTGTCTGTTCCTTCCATCGATGTCGTGATTCTGACTCGGGGTGGCGGTTCAGCCGAGGATTTATGGGCCTTCAACGATGAAGCGTTGGCACGCACAATAGCCGAAATACCAATACCAGTTATTTCTGCCATCGGTCACGAAACAGACTACACAATCAGCGACTTTGTTGCGGATCTCCGCGCACCAACTCCCTCAGCTGCAGCTGAAATCGTCGTGGCAAAATACACTGAATTTACAGAACACATCACTCTCCTGAATGACCGGCTACAAGCAGCGACGCACAGACGCTTCGAACGACTTCAAACAACAGTCCATAATGTCCAGAACCGACCAGGACTTACAGCATTCAGAACGCGATTAGCCCTTACTGCCCGCCGCGTGGATGAAACGTCATACCGATTAACCATGCAAACACGTAATGCAGTCTCGTCTCTGCGACAACAACTACATATACGTGCACTTCGGCTCGAAGCCCGTGACCTAGGCCAGCAACTTCCACGAATTCGAGTCCGACTCGACGCTATAAACCAAAGTCTCTCACGTGTCATCTCAACGGTAGGAATCGAGCATAGAAGGCAAATCGAACGCGTAGTTGCACGGTTAGAATCACTGAGTCCGCTCGGTGTACTCGCACGGGGATTCTCTGTGTGCTGGAACGACGCTCGTACAAGGGTCGTTCGGAAATCTACCGAGGTTGAAGTTGGTGATACGGTACGCGTCAAGCTACATGATGGCGAGCT
>CAUZRA010000204.1:0-3926 GCA_963582035.1 Vicinamibacteria bacterium
TATAATGACCACCCGCTGTGCGGATGAAAGTAGTGCTGTAGTTCCTTGTGTTTGCGTGACCAAATTGCCGCACCAGGATGGTGCAAATCGCTAGATCAGCCCGGTTAGTAAGGTGTGGTATCGGTTTGGTTCATGTTTTTCCACAAGCTTTTCCACACATTCTGTTGAAGATCTTGTGACCGGTCGAAGGGACCTGACCTAAAGTCGCTTTATGGAATGTAGCCTTTAGACAATTAAGAGTAGGGAAGAGGTCATGCATCGAAAAGTAACAGTTGTTGGTTCGGGAAATGTCGGTGCTACTGCCGCTCGTAGTATTGCGGATAAAGAATTGGCGGACGTTGTCATACTCGACATTCTTGAAGGCGTTCCGCAGGGCAAGGGGCTCGATATCCTGGAGGCATGCCCAGTCGAGGGTTCCGATGCACGTGTTCTTGGCACGAATGACTATGCGGATACAGCGGATTCGGACATCGTCGTCATTACTGCAGGACTCGCGCGTAAGCCAGGGATGAGTCGAGACGATCTATTAGCAAAGAATCACGCGATTATGAAGGGTGTTACTGAACAGGTAATTAAGTACTCACCCGATTGCGTCATTATGCCGGTCACGAATCCACTAGATGCAATGGCGCAGGTCGTGTACCGCGTTAGTGGTTTTCCGAGGGAGCGCATTATCGGGATGGCCGGCGTACTAGACTCTGCGAGGATGCGAGCGTTTATTGCGCAGGCATTGAACGTGTCGGTTGAGAACACGCATGCATTCGTACTCGGAGGGCACGGTGACACGATGGTGCCGTTGTCACGATATTCCACAGTTGCTGGCATTCCGATCACAGAGTTACTTGATGCGGAGCAGGTCGAGGCGATTGAGCAGCGTACCCGTGATGGTGGTGCCGAGATTGTTAAGTTGCTCGGAACAGGTAGTGCGTACTACGCGCCTGGGTCTGCCGTCGTTGAAATGGTAGAAGCCGTGCTGAAAGATAAGAAGAAGATACTGCCATGCTCAGTGTTCCTGCAGGGGGAATACGGCGTTCAGGACTTATTCGTTGGTGTGCCTTGCAAGCTCGGTGCTAATGGACTTGAAGAAATTATTGAGATCACATTAACGCCGGATGAAGACGCCGCCTTACAGAAGTCGGCCGAGGCAGTGCGTGAACTCGTCGAGATTATTAACGTCTAGAGCCTGTCACGGTTTCTTTTGAAGATTCACGAATATCAAGCAAAAACTCTGCTCGCGAAGGCGGGACTTCCAGTCCCGAAGGGCGAGGTTGCGTTTAAGGCCAGCGAAGCTCGCTCGATAGCGGAGCGATTCGGTGGGAGGGTTGTCGTTAAGGCGCAGATCCATGCCGGGGGGCGCGGCAAGGGCGGGGGCGTCCAGGTTGTCGATGGCGCCGAGGCTGCTGAACAAACAGCAGAGAAAATGCTCGGGATGAATCTGGTCACAGCGCAGACCGATTCGACGGGACAGGTTGTGCGTCAATTGCTGGTAGAAGAAGCCGTTGAGATTGCGGCAGAGTATTACTTTGGCATCGTCATAGATCGGGAGCGCGCGCGACCTGTTGTGATGGCTAGCTCGGCAGGCGGGATGGAAATCGAACAAGTTGCGGCTGATACGCCTGAACTCATTTGCAAGCAGGTCATCGATACACCGCATGGGCTTTTCGATTTTCAGGCCCGGAGTTTGGCGTATGAAATTGGCTTAAGTGGCGCGGTGGCACGACAGGCGGCCGAGGTGATGGTCGCTTCACAGCGACTATTTGTCGATATCGATGCTTCGCTGCTAGAGATTAATCCACTGGTCGTTACGAAATCCGGTGATGTGTTGATACTTGATGCCAAGATGTCGTTGGACGACAACGCTCTCTATCGGCACATGGATCTGGCTGCCTTGCGGGACGTGAGCGAAGAGGACGCGTTGGAAGTTGAAGCCTCGAAATATGACCTGAACTATATACGGCTTGATGGAAATATCGGTTGCATGGTGAATGGTGCTGGTCTTGCGATGGCAACGATGGACATCATTAAGCTCGCCGGGGGTAATCCGGCAAACTTTTTGGACGTCGGCGGAGGGGCCAATACTGACCAGATTCGTAATGCGTTTCGGATTGTGTTGGCGGATACGAACGTCAAAGCGGTTCTGATTAATATTTTTGGTGGAATTTTGCGTTGTGATGTTTTGGCATCTGGTGTGATCGATGCCGTAAAGGAACTCGACGTTGATATTCCTGTGGTTATTCGGATGGAAGGAACGAACGTGGAAGACGGAAAATCCATACTACGTGGGAGCGGATTGAATTTCACGACGGTTCTGACAATGGATGAGGCAGCGTCGGCAGTGGTCGCACTGGCGGCGGATAGTAAGTAATTGTTATGGCAGTACTGATCGATGAACAGACCCGGTTAGTGGTTCAGGGCTTGACTGGCCGTGAGGGAACATTTCATGCCCAAGCTGCGGCCGAATACGGAACACCGGTTGTGGCTGGTGTGACACCAGGCAAAGGCGGGACTACGCATCAGGGATGGCCGGTCTTTGACACGGTAAGAGAGGCCGTTGCTGTTACTGATGCGAATACTTCTGTGATCTTTGTGCCGCCGGCAGTCGCGGCTGATGCGATCATCGAGGCAGCGGACGCAGGAATTAGGGTCGTTGTGTGCATCACAGAGGGCATCCCGGTTGCCGATATGGTGACAGTGCTGGGTAAGATTCGTGGAACGACGACCAGGCTGGTCGGTCCAAACTGTCCGGGTATTCTTTCTGCTGGGAAAGGTAAGGTTGGGATCATTCCAGGGCATATCGCCCAAGAGGGGCGCGTTGGAATCGTCTCGAAGAGCGGTACGTTGACCTATGAGGCGATGCATCAATTGACAATGCGAGGCCTAGGGCAGACGACATGCGTCGGGATCGGTGGGGATCCACTGATCGGAACGACGTTTGTTGACATATTGCGATTGTTCGAATCAGACGCGGCAACAGAAGCAGTGGTTTTGATCGGTGAGATTGGTGGGAGCGCTGAAGAAGAGGCCGCCTTATATATCAAGGAAGGCTTTTCGAAACCGGTCATTGGTTTTATTGCAGGGCAGACGGCGCCACCTGGTCGCCGAATGGGGCATGCGGGAGCGATCGTTGCTGGGGGTAAAGGAACGGCAGACGAAAAGATGGCTGCGCTGAAGGATGCCGGTGTGGTGGTAGTAAAAAGCCCGGCGGAGATCGGTCAGGCGGTGGCGGCGGCTCTCGGTGTGGCGTAGCCGTGATTAAGTCCACTTTGTGACATGTTACAATAAGCAGTTTTGTGCAGCTGACTAGTCAGCGTATATAGGTATGCTTGTACCGGTCGCTCGCGCCGAGTTTGAATGCTATTACCCACGAGAGGCATGAATGGTCCCTCCTGACGTCGCGGTTAAAGAAACACCAACGAGCGCTGATTCTGAGCCAATCGTTAACGATTTTAGTATCCAGGTCGCCACTGTAAATGGTTCTGGAAGCCAGACGGCAAATCTGGTCCTCTTGCGTTCGATTTTCGGAATGGGAATTCCGGTTTCCGGCAAGAATATGTTTCCCTCCAATATTGCTGGTTTACCGACCTGGTTCACGATCCGGGCGAATAAGGATGGATATGTTGCCCGGAAGAAAGAGGTTGATTTTCTTGTCGCAATGAATCCGGAGACGGCGCGAGAAGATGTCTTGACGCTGAAGCCAAATGCCGCGGTCGTTTACGATGAACCGCTCAATTTGAGCACGTTACGAGATGATTTGACCTGCTACCCGGTCCCGTTTAACAAGTTGGTCGCTGGTGTCTGTAAAGAACCGAAGTTACGTCGCCTTGTTCGGAACATGATTTATGTCGGTGTTCTTGGTCAGTTGCTCGATATTGAACGGCGCGTGATGGAGCAGGCGTTGGAAAAACAACTGGGCCGGAAACCAAAAG
>CAUZRA010000205.1:0-3917 GCA_963582035.1 Vicinamibacteria bacterium
CTGTGATTTTTACGTGTTTACCGGTCACAAGCTCTATGGACCGACTGGGATCGGCGTGCTGTATGGCCGTGAGTCGCTACTTGAACAAATGCCTCCCTATCAGGGGGGAGGGGACATGATTCGGTCCGTCACGTTTGAGAAAACAACCTATGCCGAGTTACCACACAAGTTTGAGGCGGGCACACCCCACATCGCGGGCGCCATCGGTCTTGGTGCTGCCGTTGATTACTTGCTTCGTGTTGGGCTTGAAGGGATTGGTCGCCACGAGGCCGATTTACTCGCGTATGGAACGAATGCATTGTCGGAGGTGAAGGGTCTGCAGTTAATTGGGACCGCCCCAAAGAAAGCGAGCATTCTCTCGTTTGTCATGGACGGTGCGCACCCGCATGACATCGGTACGATTGTGGATTCTGACGGTGTTGCGATTCGCACGGGGCATCATTGCACCCAACCCGTCATGGATCGATTTGGCGTACCGGCAACCGCTCGTGCGTCGATTGCGATGTACAACACTCACGAGGAGATTGACGCATTGGTAAAAGCACTTGAACATGTTAGAGAGACTTTTACTGTATGAGCGAACTACGAGATCTTTACCAAGAGGTTATTCTTGACCACAATAAACACCCCCATAACTTTGGGGAACTTGCCGGCGCTGACCGTCACGCCGACGGCTTCAATCCGCTCTGTGGTGACAAGCTCGTCGTGTACGTCAACCTACATGGTGACACGATCACCGATGTTCGCTTCGAGGGATCTGGTTGTGCGATTTCAAAAGCGTCAGCGTCATTAATGACGGATTCTGTCAAAGGGAAAACCCTTGTGGAGACCCGTGAACTGTTTAACCGGTTTTTAAATCTTGTGACGGACGGAGACGTTGCTGATGATGACGAGGCGCTTGGCAAGCTAGCAGTTTTTTCTGGAGTGCGTGACTATCCGACGCGCGTGAAATGTGCCAGTCTCGCATGGCATACACTGCGAGCTGCGGTTGAAGACCGGCATGATGTTGTAACAACGGAATAGGACGGAGTAATGGGGATTTTTAATCTTAATGATGTACCACCGCCGCTCAACGTGGGCGATGCTGACAACGAGGTCTCTGATTCCAGAAAAGTACCTACCGCAAAAATGCCGACAGCACCTATCGCTACAACGGGTGCGCCAGCGGATCCAGGGACGTCTACATCGTCAATGTTTGATACGAGTGCACTGACCGATGAATCTAATGCTGAACCAGCAACACCGCCGGCTGAACCGGCGACTCCGATAGAAATTGACGAAGCCAAGACTCTTGAGTCAAAACCCAAAATTGTCGATCAGCTCGTAACGGTTTTTGATCCGGAAATACCCGTCAATATTTATGAGCTCGGATTGATCTATGACATTGGGGTTGATGCGACGGGACTCGCCGTAATTCAAATGACCCTGACCGCTCCCGGGTGCCCAGCAGCCATCACGCTACCTGCTGAAGTGCAGGGGAAAGTTAAATCGGTTGATGGTGTCAGCGATGCTCGTGTTGATTTGGTCTGGGAACCACCGTGGGACAAAGATCGGATGACGGATGCGGCGAAACTAGAGCTTGGGATTTTTGATTAGAGAGGTTCTACTTCTACGTTACTAATGGTTACGGTTGACAATAAGTGCATCTCCGACTCGACATAGTCTTGGCTGAGCGTATCGACTGGGATTTTCCCACCGTCCACGGCGTAGTTCTCTTGATCTGAAAACAGCACGCCACTGATCCGGTTAAATGCGGTCGCTTTCCGGTATCGAAGGCCATTATCAAAGTCGTAGCCGAACTGTTCCACGCGTCCGCTTTCGGGATCAAACCAAAAGGTATACGCGTCATCGGCATCATTGCTTGTGCCAGCGGCGAAAGTAACCTTAACGCGCTGTAGCTCGCGGCCATACCAGGTGTCGATTCCTTTGTCTTCAAACTGGATATCGCCTCCCTTGAGGGTGTAGGGCAGGAGTGGAAAAAAGACACGGGCATCGACAAAAGCTCGCGCGCGCCGCTCACCTTCTTCATCAAGCTCGATTTCCACCCCATCGTGCCATTCCGTCACGCGCTCGTTCGTTAGACGAACTTTTCGTTCCGGACGTGTGTCAGTGGCAGGATTGGTCACGATGTATTCGAAAGTACCACCGTCACGGGTGACTTCAATATTGAAACCACCAGAAAGGGACGTAATCGTCATGGAGATGTGTGAGGCTTCGTAGAGTTCGCCTCCATGGTGGGCGATTGCCTTGGTAACAATAGCGGGTAGCTGATTACTGCTTGAGCTGCAGCCTAGAGTAAACACCGATCCGAGAAAGAGCACTGCTGGAACGGTGCGAGTCCAATGACGAATTTCCAGACGCATCACGAATCCTCCTGTTACGCTTTAATGCGTAACGGTAGGCCAGCGTTTAAGAGAGGGTGCCGACACTTCAGCGTATAGATTTACTTGGTGCATTGTAAACAACGAAAGTTAGTTCGGGAGCATCTCGATATGCGATTAAAAAGAGATACGTCAGGTCGGAGTTCTTAAAGGTATCGGGAGTAATCTTTGTATGAGCGAGCGTGTAAAAGTTTTTGCGCCGGCGACAGCATCCAATCTTGGTCCTGGATTTGACGTTCTCGGGCTCGCACTTCAGCGACCAGGAGATCTCGTCGAAGCGGAGATTTCTGCTTCGCTTGGTGTTGAGATCGTTGAAGTTACGGGTGCTGACTCGTTAACTACGGATCCTAAAGAGAATGTCGTCGGCATTTCGGCAGCGGCAGCAATGGATCGGCTTGGCATACGGGATCGGGGTGTTCGGCTCTGGCTGCACAAGCAAATGCCTCTTGGCAGTGGGTTGGGCAGTTCTGCAGCTAGTAGCGTCGGGGGTGCGGTCGCAGTCAATGCGCTTTTTGGGGACATGCTATCAAAGCACGATATCGTCAATTGCGCGTTGCAGGGAGAAGCAGCTGCATCCGGAACCGCTCACGCCGACAATGTCGCACCGTCTGTTTTCGGCGGCATTGTTTTGATACGCACCTCTGATCCTCTGGATGTGATCGCGCTGCCGGTTCCGACGGCTCTGCGAGTAGTTGTTGTGCATCCGCACACAGAGGTACTGACTGCTGAGGCGCGGCGGTTGGTTGCAGAGCGCCACTACACGATTGGTCAAGTTGTTCAGAACCTCGGTAACGTGGCAGCGCTCGTGACGGCGCTTCACCAAGAAAACCTGGCTCTTTTTGCCCGTAGCATCAGCGATGCATTAGTCGAACCAGTCCGTGCGCCATTGGTTCCCGGCTATGCCACTGTAAAAAAAGCAGCACTTGATGCTGGTGCACTCGGATGTTCGATATCAGGCTCAGGACCAAGCGTGGTTGCCTTTGCCGACTCGGACACCTTGGCCGACCATGTTGCGACCGCAATTGAGGACGCATTTTTGAGTCATAGCTTGACTAGCAATCGATATGTTGGGCCGGTCAACGGGACGGGCGCTCAGGTAGTGTGACCCGGCTATTTCGTTTTTGGAAAAGCAGGAAGAATGCTGTCGATATTCCAGCTGAACCGAACAACATACACATCACCATTATTTGGTACCGTGCCGCGATGAGTGGTGGAACTCCAGACAGGATCTGGCCTGTCATCATGCCTGGGAGTGAGACGAGCCCGACCGCAAACAACGTATTGACCTGGGGAATGAGCGCGGCCTGCATCGCGATGCGACGCGCATCGCGGTACAGAGCACCCCGCAGTTGTTCTGCTTGAAAGCGTTCCGCGGACAGGCTAACGGCGTTCATCGAGGCGGCAAAAATCATTCCGCCAAGAGGAATTAAGATGGTTGCGTTGTGCCACGGTTTGGCCGTGAGTACGCCTTGTGTAATGACGACCAGGGTAAAGAACCCACCTAGTCCGATAGCCAGAAGTGCCTTCGAATAAAGC
>CAUZRA010000206.1:0-3913 GCA_963582035.1 Vicinamibacteria bacterium
CCTAGTTCTGACAATTTTTTTAACATTTCACGCGCCCGTCGAACCCGATCAGATCTTTGCCGAGCGAGGAAAGGCGCCAACCTTTCCTCTTCATTTTCTAAGAAATAAGCCAACATATGGACGTCTTTCCGGTTATCCACAGCGGTAATTTCAATTCCCGGCAAGAACTTCATTCCACGCGCAAGCGCAGCATCTGAAGCTTCTTCGACTCCGGCCATCGTATCGTGATCTGTCACGCTTAGAATTCTTATACCCACATCGAATGCTCGCTCTACTAACGCGGACGGACTCAACACTCCGTCAGACGCAGTCGTATGCATATGCAGGTCAATCATGAAAGTAATACGGAAAACAATTAACGAATGATAGGAAACTAAGCACTAGCTCGGCGCGTACGATTCGATCCTTGCTTCGACCGACTAGCCGTCCGAGTGCTAAGTGCCCGATACTCTCGAATTAGCAGCTCTAGGTGTTCGCGCTCCTCATCCGCGAACTCCAAGAAAATGCGTTTACCCTCAGAATCTTCAAATCGCTCACCGTAGCGCTTGAAAAAGCGATGGGACGCCCGCTCACAGCGAATCCCTATTTTAAGAGCCTCAGAAGCATCGACACCACGGCTTAACTCTTCCGCCCCAGCGGCAAAGAGCCCATTCGCTGCTCCCTTAAAGAAAAGAAACGTGGGCCGAGATTCAAGCTCAGGGTCTTCTTTTAAAAGTTCGCCGTAACGAGCTTCAAGCGTAGCGAGATGCTCTTTTTCTTCCTCGGCTAGTTTCTTAAAGACTCGCCGACCGCGAACATCCTTAGTTAGCCGCGCAGCACGCGAATAAAATTCCAAGCCACTTTTTTCGGTCGCGATCGCGATCCGTAACGCATCTCGAGCAAACAATAACTCGGTGGTAAATTTACCTTGTTGTCGCTGACGACCGGTCTGACACTCCTCGCATGTGCCATATATCTGTAAAACGCTTTGCCTAGCCGAAAAGCCCCGAGCCGTCGCTACCTCTTCAACAAGAGCTTCAATATCTGACGAGAGAAATTCAGATGACTGATTACATGTTTTGCATATGAGATGAAAATGTCTCGGGTGACGATAGGAATGCTCAAATCGAAACCGCCCCTCGCCGAAATCAACTTTGCGCGCGATTCCGGCTTCAACCATCCACTGCAGGGTCCGATAAACCGTCGCTCGACTAATCTTATGTTCGTCGCGGCGCATGATCTCTACCAAATCATCCGCACTGAGATGCCCTTCCTGACGCAGAAAGACATTTACAATCAGATCACGCTTACTGGAACGCTTCCCGCCTGCTGGACGCAACCGCTCAAGGTATGCAGAAAAAGGTTCCATTAAACTATAATCAGCTCTTCAAATAGTCGGCTGACTGTGTCAAGCCGAGACTGCTACTAAACTGAAGGGGAACGCCTCGTAAATCTAAGCTTCAAACGATTGACCGCAACCACACGTCGATTTGGCATTGGGATTCTTTATTGTAAATCCACCCCCCGTAAGATTATCGACAAAATCAACCTCTGCATTGGTTAGATAACGAATACTGATCGGGTCGACGAAAAGCCTGACGCCATTCGACTCGAAAATCTTGTCTGACTCCGTGTCACCGGGACCATCTTCAATCATTAAACCGTATTGAAATCCCGAACAACCGCCCCCTTGAACAAAAACACGAAGACCAGCTTCATTTTTCTGTTCTTCAACAAGCAGAGCACTAATTTTCCCAGCCGCCGCGGATGTTACCGTGACTGGCCCAGTCTGTACAGCTGTCATTTTAGACATGTTAATAATCTCCCTAAGAACCTAATTATAGCGACCGACTACAATCCTCTTCAAGACAAACACACAAAAACATCCAACCTCGATAGGATAATCCACTTTATTACAATAACTTAACTTGTTTCTCCCGTGAGACTTCATTCAAGCGATACTGAGCACGAATGCAACCGACAGACGACAAAATCTTGGATGAGGCAGACCGGCGTTGGCTTGAAATTGTCAAGAGTCGACCCGATTTAGCATCTGCCGTTGAGTTACAGCGGATACTCGTGACCCGCAGCATAGAGTTAAGTGGCGATACCTCTCTAATTAAACCTGGAATCACAGCGATTCCTGAAGATATATTCGAAAGATTTAACCAACAGCAGGCCCCAGTTCTTGAACTCGCTGTTCAACTCAATATTGACCGTTTTACCCCTTACCTAATCGGATTCTGTAACGACTTTGCCACCGGCGGCGCCGGTGAACCCGCGAAACATATCAGCCGCGTACTTAAGCAAGAAGATATAGAACCCGGTTCACTACTGCACGCCTCCCTCATGCGCCAACAGTCCCCTATCCGCATGAGGGCAACACAGCTTGGCATCTCACCAGATCTTATTTGGCTCATAGCAGAACTTACAGTTGGGCCAATTGCGCATCGTCTTCAATACGAAGCGCTGGTCTCTGATGATAGCGCCGAGTCAACAATCCGAACGGCAGCTAAGAACTGGAAAAAAGGATGCTGTCCCGCGTGTGGATCTTGGCCTGCATTGGCTGAATCGTGGTCAGGCAAACGCCATCTCCGTTGCTCTTTTTGTGGTGCAGATTGGACCCCGCCATGCATCAAGTGCGTCTACTGCAACAACAATGACGATACCTTCCTGACCGCCGTCGCCGAAAATCAGGCAGATCGGCAACTTGAATTTTGTCGAGCTTGCGGAGGTTATCTGAAACATCTCCATGTTAACAATCAGACGCCGTTCTCCCTTTTGCCCGTCCTAGATCTTGAAACGAACGACCTCGACATTCAAGCCACCGAACGAGGTTATGGCCGCCCGCCAATGAAGGAAAGAGCAACAACCCCTACGCCTTGCCCGCCGGACAGCATGTCATAATCGTAAAGTCATGTTACGCCTTAAGCTTGTTCTCTCCGTTACCGTTTCATGCCTGATACTGGTAATGAGTACACGAGCAGTAAATGGGCAGGCACGTGGCAATCATGGACGGTTATTTCCACCGGAAGAGTTAGGTGCCCTTGAAGGTCCAGACCGTGACGCTTGGCAGGAACCAGGACGGATTATGGACTCACTCGGTATCACTAGTGGCACCATCGTTGCCGATGTCGGCGCGGGAGGCGGTTGGTTCACAATCAAGCTCGCTAGTCGAGTTGGACCAAAAGGACTCGTCTATGCCGAAGACATTCAAAGGGAAATGATCGACTCGATCAACAGAAGGGTGAATCGCGCCAATCTTTCTAACGTACAAACGATCATCGGAACTTCTAACAATCCCAAGATACCGACATTAGTCGACGCGGTCTTAATGGTCGACGTTTATGGCGAAGTCGAAGACCCAGTCACACTCCTTCGCAATGTCGTCCCTCAACTAAAAAAGGGGGGGCGTATAGGCATCATCGAACATCGCCTGGATGGTGGCGGTCCGGGGCCACCGCTGCAAGATCGTATTGCTCCAGAAACAATAATCAATGCAGCAGAAGCAGTAGGACTTCGACTTGTCACGCATGATGACAGCTTTCGTTACCAGTACCTTCTTATATTTATCGAAAACAGCAACGAAAACATTTCCGGGGCGACGCGGTGAAAGTCGTGCTAACTATCGCCGGAAGCGATTCCTGTGCAGGCGCCGGCATACAGGCTGACTTAAAGACTTTCTCAGCCCATGGTTTATATGCGGTAACCACCGTAACGGCCGTGACCGCACAAAGCCCCTCGCGTATTACGGCAACGCATATTATTCCCACTGACATTATCACTGCTCAAATCGATACCATGCTTAATGACGTCTCAATTGCCGGCATAAAAACTGGGATGCTTGCAAAGCGCGAGAACGTCAACATTGTTGCCGCTGCGCTCAATAAACACGGATTGCTAGCCGTTATTGATCCAGTACTGCAATCAAGCA